>JALWAF010000001.1:0-2141 GCA_027016355.1 Candidatus Moraniibacteriota bacterium
ATGTTGCAGTACAACCATCGCCATTTACTGTATTACCATCATCACATTTTTCATTTGATTCAAGTTTACCATTTCCACACACAGGTTCTGGCACTTTCAAAGTAATGACTGTACTATCATTATCTGACACAGTATTTTTGTTATCAATTGATTTTGCGCTAACACGTGCAGTATTTGTATATCCAGAAGATACTTTTGAATCAACACATGTGTAAGAAAAACTTTCACCCGCATCAAGTAAATCACCATCATAAAGCTTTTTTGTTTCACTTGCGCTACGATTACAATTTGCCTCTTTTGGATCTGTTATCTCAACATCTTTAAGTAACTTTTCACCAATGTTTGTTACTGTAATTGTAAATGTTGCTTTTGCATTTTCTTTTACAGATTGAGTATCATCATGATTGTCATTATCATCTTTAACAATTTTAATTGATGCTGACTCAATAGTACATGTTGCACTACAACCATCACCATTTACTTTGTTACCATCATCACATTTTTCACCGCTATCCAATACGTCATTTCCACATGCAGGAATATAACGATTAGCTACACATGATGTTTCTTTTGTACCATTAGTACATTGCCATCGGAAATGTGTTGTTGTCGTTGTCATACCTGTTGCAGAACCAACACTACATAATCCTGATGTTGGTGCATTCTTAAATTCTTTACCTTGTGCACTACCACAATGTGGTGATGTAATATCTGCATGACATGATGCGTCCGAACCACCATTACTTCCAAAACATGTCCAACTCCACGGACCATTACCAACTATACCTCTAAAACTCCCCACAGAACATAATCCTGATGTTGGCTTTGATCCAAAGGTTTTACCATTTGCAGAACCACATACACCATTTATTACTGGCTTGATTGGTTCTAAGAGCATACATGTTGGATTCACACTGTTTGGATATTTGTTGTAATATGGTACTGCATGTTGCACAATAATACGTGATACATTTCCTCCAATATTTAGAGAATTATTTACTGTTCCACGCCAATATGCTTGCTCTACACGATCACGAACATCTCCAGTTGTACCAGATGTTGCAATAGTATGTCCATTTGAAAGGAATTTAACATAATATTGCTCTTTACTTTGTCCTTTTGGATCTGAGTGTGAACGTCCTTTATATCCATCAAATGCTTCTAAAGATACTTTATATTTACCAGCTGGAATAGATACATTCTTTGCAAAATTATTTGGTGAACGATCAGAAAGAATAATTGTATTACCAAAATTAACCAAAATATCACCAGATTTTGGTTGCAAATGACATGTACTACTGTAATGTGTTGCAGCATATGAATTTGATGCAACTACAAGTCCCATAAAAACACTTATAATACCTGCAAAACTAATAAACTTTTTCATAATAATATGATTATAATAATTACTAACCAATGTGGTTATATGCCTAAAAAATTAGGTAACCAATAACTATAGCACATATATCATTTTTTTTAAAAAACAACTTATAAACTGTATATTTTTATGCCTCAATATATTTTTTGTCTTTATTAGGCATGTATTTTTATAAAATGAAAAAGACAATCATAATAGATTGTCTTTTTGAAACATTAAATCTAAAAAGGCACTTTTCCAATATCAAAATCATCATCAATAGTTGGAGGCTCTTGTGGTAATGGTCTATTTGGGTCATCCTGTGGTGGAATGCTCTGTGGTACAGACTCTCCTAGAGCACCTTGCCCACCTCCATTCGGTTGCCAATCATTTACTTGTGCATACCAACTTCCCTTTTTAGACTCTTTTAAATCTATATTTATCCATTCACCTTGTTTTTGTTGTAACCATTTTATCAAGTCTTCTCGTTTAATAGAAAGACTCCCCTTTACAAAATCAGGTGCATTTGAATGTGGCTTTTTAACCATTAAACCATCCACAAATTCTACATCGCTCATACTTTCCTCAATAAATTATTATTTATATTATAATTATATATTACAATATCCTTATTGTCATATTATTTGAAAATTTAAAATTTTGTTGACACATATTTCATTTTTGTCTGAGAAATTTTAGCCAAAACCTTATACGTCCATACCTTTACAAAATCATTAAATACCCACCAAACTAATGCATAAATCCAAATTATGCAAGCGAGTTA
>JALWAF010000001.1:2151-2867 GCA_027016355.1 Candidatus Moraniibacteriota bacterium
TTGCAACCAATTGGTTCCATAAAAATTCCATATACTGCAATAAGTGTCCCTATTATACGAGTAGTGAATGCTGGAATAAAAAATTTAAGTGAAGGAAATGGTTTATGCCAAAAATGATTTTTACCAGCACGTGTCAAATACAGCGTAGAATGCCCCGCAACATCAAGTTTCAAAAATAATATTGCCTGCATAAAAGCTAAAGGAAAAGAATGGGTATACAAATAATAAAAAATTAAAAAAGATGAAAGCACTCCAGCAATTCCCAACACTGATGATACTGTTAGAACTTCACGCATATCCCAATGTACTGGTTTTTTACTAATTGGAGCATTGTCATAAGCAATCATCATAACTGGAATATCATTAAGAAGTGCCAAAATAATAATCATAACTGCAGTTACAGGATAAAAATTAAAAACAATTATAGAAAGAGACATGAATAAAATAATGCGGATTGTTTCTGCTATACGAAACATTGCATAACCCTTCATTCGCTCGAAAGTTTCTCTAGCAAGTTCTATGGCTCCACTTATAACAGAAAGTCCTGGTGCAAAAAGCACGATATCAGATGCAACTCGTGCAGCATCAGTTGCTCCCGAAACTGCAATTCCTACATCAGCTTTTTTAAGTGCTGGAGCATCATTTACTCCATCTCCTGTCATTGCTACAAAATGTGTGTCTTTTTGTAATTTATCTATAATAAAGTACTTATCTTC
>JALWAF010000001.1:2877-5428 GCA_027016355.1 Candidatus Moraniibacteriota bacterium
TATCTTCTGGCAAAACCTCTGAAAAACCATCTGCCTTTTCAATAAGTTTAATGATATCTGATTCATGTTGTTTAATATATCCATCAGATGTTTGAAATTCTTTTAATTCTTCTTTTACAGCGGTTGCAATTTCCTCACCAAACACCATTAGATCTTCCTGTGAAATCTTCCTGTCTAATTTTTCAAAAATTCCTTTTGCTATTACTTTTGCAAGTGCTGTCTGTTCTTTTATAAGACTTCCTGTTCTCATCTCAACAATTGGTAAAATATTCTCTCCAATTTTTAACATCTTTGCAATCTCTTTAGCTATTGCTTGATTATCACCTGTGAGCATTTTCACATCTATGCCCATAGATCTAATTTTTTTGATAACTTCAATAGAATCTTTTCTAGGCGGATCTAAAAATGGAATAATGCCAACTATATGTATATCCTGAGTCTTTTTGTCACCAAAAGCAACTGCTAATGACCGATATCCTTTTCTTGCTAAAGTTTTAATATCCTTTAATACTTGTTTTTTAACTTCGTCATCTTTTATTAATTCAGCTATAACTTGTGGAGCTCCTTTATAAACTAATAATCGCTTTCCATTGTATTCATATGTAGCCTTAGTCTTCTTTTTGATAGGATCAAATGGAGTAAATGAAAGTAATTTATATTTTTTAATATCTAAATTCAAATGATTATCCTTTACATACTCATATATTGGAGTTTCTATTGGATCATGATTTTCTTGAGTGCTTGCAAGCACTGCATACAAAAATAAATCTTCTTGAGTAAAATCAGAATACAATAATGGGTTATTAATGCTCAACTTATTTTGTGTTAATGTACCCGTCTTATCAGAGCACAAAACATCAACTCCTGCCATTTCTTCAATTACAAAAAGATTTTTAACAATAGCCTTTTTCTTTGCAATTTCCAATGCTCCTATCGCCATAGTAACAGATAAAACTGCCGGAAGAGCGACTGGGATAGAAGCTATAAGCAAAACCATTATAAATCGCAAATCTTCTATAAGTGCATCATGTCTATTTATTGACACCAAAAGAATTATGCCTGCCAAAACAACTGAAAGCACAATTAAGAAGTGACCAATTTGTATAATTGCCTTTTGAAAATGACTAACTCTTTCTTTTTCAGCTTTAGCAATAAGTTCTCCACTCTTCCCTATAAAAGTACTTTCTCCTATGTTTGTGACTTCCGCAATCATATTGCCTTGTTTAACAATAGATCCAGCAAAAATTTTATCACCAATGCCTTTTTCTACAGACAAAGACTCACCTGTAAGCATTGACTGATCGATTTCTAAATATTCTCCAGAAATAAGTTTAGCATCTGCACCAACAATATCACCAATTCTTAATTTTATGATATCATTTGGCACCAACTCACGAGCTAAAATTTCCTTAAAACGACCTTCTCTTAAAACCAATACTTTATATGCTAAACTGCTCTTTAGCTTTGCAAATGCTTTGGAAGCTTTAGCATCTTGCAAATAATCAACAATAACATTTACAAATAATAATGTAAGTATAATAAAAAAATCAACACAATCTTTCAAAATAACAGATAATATAGCAGATATCTCAATCATCCAAGGTATAGGTCCCCAAAACTTTTTCAATAATTTGACAAAATTACTTTCTGAATTTTCAACAATTTCATTAAAACCAAATTTCTCTCGCTTTAATTCAACCTCCTTTTGTGTTAAACCATTCATTTTTATTTTTTATCAATAACAGTGTAATTATAACATACAAAGACAAGAGTGAAAAAATAATTTTAGTATTAAAAAAACTGGCATAGCCAGTTTTTTTAACTTAATTGATTTTTGATTATTTTTTTTCAACAGTTGTGTCATTAATCTCTCCAGTTTTTGCATTTGTCGCAACTGACCGAATTCCACAACTAGCACCTCTCTTTGTAGTATACATCTGGCTAGTACCAATTACTTGGCTATTTTTTGCTTTAAGTACAAAATGTGCCTTGCCATTTTTTGCTTCTTTTACTTCAAACATTTCTTTATCCTGACTATTTTTTGCTACTGATGCAATACCATTTTTGCACGCAGCCTTTGTCTTGTATCCTTCTGAAGCAAGAATTGCTTCTTTATTTTTTGCTAGCAATCGAAAACGAAACTCACCAGCCTTATCTTTATAAATTTCAAACATGGTTTTAAATCTATATTTACTTATTATTTTTTTATTGTAACATGCAAGCAAATAAATGCAACAACATCAGAATTGGTAGTCTCTCATTCTGTCATTTCGTAAGACATTATTTACTGTAGGGACAATGCCTATGTGCCTGTCCACACAATAGACTGATGCACAAATAAATCTGTATGAAATCCACATTTTAATATTGTAATATAGCTCACAAAATAAATAAGCTAAAGTTCAACCTATAAGTTTCAGCAAGTTTATTAACCAACCACACAATTCCACTCCAAACTATGGTATAATAAAAGACATAATTCTAATAAAAAAATTATGTCAAAACAAAAAACAAACTTTCATACATTACCAAAGGAAGTGAGAGCAGACAG
>JALWAF010000002.1 GCA_027016355.1 Candidatus Moraniibacteriota bacterium
CCGCTTTTCTTATTATTTTTCATATGACCTATATATTAGTTATTTTATATAGGTGTTGCAACTAATTCTTGAACTTAGAGGATTATTAATTGACAAAAAAATGATATAGTGCTATGGTGCAAAGTTACATGATTATATTAAAAATGTAACATGAGTTTTTTAACAATGTATAAATAAATTTTAATTCAGACAAAATCTTAATACAGGGAGGCAGGAAATGGCTAAGGGAAATACCAGAAATAATTCAGATAGACTAGTCGTACAGATGCACAGCACGGCTGGAGCCAAACATGCACAACCAGGCAAGCCTGGACACGCCAACAATCAAGATGCAATTGCTAAAGTTGAATATAACAATCGTGTGATTGGAGGTGTTATTTGCGATGGATGTAGCGGAAGTAACCACACTCAGGAATTATTCAGTCACATCGGCGCTAGAATTGGTGCTGATAACGTGGCTGATCTAGTGCAAAAACAGTTGGAAAAAACTAATGGCAAATCTGTAAACTGGAGTGAAGTAACAGATGAACTTTTAGTTATATTGAAAAATGCTGCCAAAGTTTTAGCGGCTGGAGAGGATTTCAATAAAACTGTACAAGATTACTTGTATTTCACAATTGTTGTTGGTGTTGTAATCAACAACAGATTTGTGGTTGCAGTGTGCGGTGATGGTATGTACCTCATTGATGATGAGGTACACGTTATTGAGCCACCCGTGTTGACTTTTGAGGAAAATGGCAAAATAATAAACAGGAGTAATGTGCCACCGTGCATCTCATACAATCTGGTTCCGTCACCCTATGATAATCAGCAAAAGGATTTGCTGAGAATTCATGAGGTATGTAATATTCCAGTACGTCGCATTAAAAAGACGGCATTGGTAGGTTCAGATGGATTTGTGGATCTAGCAAGAGTCGCTTTATCGGATATTCATGATGTATTATTCATGAGTCTGAATAAACAGCGCCCAGTTCTGGTAGATTGGCTGGAGAGACATGTTTTCACCGGCAAAAGTGCCAGAATGTTGGACGACGTAAGCATTGTCGCAATTCGTCGTGCAACAGTGCAAGAGAGACTTCTTGCAAAAAGGGCCAAAGAAGAAGAGCCAAAAGCTCTAAAAAAGAAGTTGGCTAAAGTGTCAAGAGAGCTTGCAAAAGTAAAAGCAGAGCTTGCAAAAGAGAAGGCGAGACCCACATACAATTATGGTAGCTATACTGGTGGATACACACAACAGCCCGCAAGAGCTGCTACAGCTGTAGGAAAAACTGTGGCAAATAGTGTTAGTGTGACTACAAAGACTACGGCTACAGGAGCTACTGGAAGAAAATCAACAACTGGAACTGGTGTGCAACCGTTTAAGCCTTATGTAAGAAGAGCTAATACTGCAGGAGTGACTGGAAACACGTCAGCGAGCGGTGTGCAACCGTTTAAGTCTGACGCAACAAAGACTAACACTAGAGGAATAAAGAAACCTCCTGTTGTAAATACATCAGCACAATCAAACGGTGCAAATGGTGTACAATCAACAAAAACTACTGTGTCAAGTGTATCGGGATTAAGTGAAAACTTAATGGCACGAAATGCTAAAGGTGGCGGCATCAGTATCATTGATGCTGTAACGCAACGTTTAGTGTTTGCTATAAATGAGGAAAAGGTACTTAATTTGAAAGAGTATTTTAGCATTATGCCAGAGAATTTTTTATCTTCTCTAGGATGTAGTGTGAAATATGTTCTTCTCAGAATGCAAGACAGTCCATATAAAAAGGGAAATATGACAAAGATTTGGAATGCTTTGGGGTTTGTACCTGACGAATTTTTATCTGAGGAGGGGAAAAATCTCAAATATGTTTGTAGTATACAGGACTCTGATATAGAGTTTGAGCAGTCATCGAGATAATCGGGAGGAATATTATGGACATTATAACAATTAATAGTATTCCGCGAGATTGGGAATTGATCGGTGGTGGCAGTGAAGCTGATATTTATGATGTTGGTGACGGTAGAGTTGCCAAGATTTATAAAGATTGGGATTCACCTGGCTATGCGGGAGGATTTTCTCCTGATACCATGAAGGATAAATTTTGGGAAATTCAATTTAAGTTATTGGATATGCCAGACTTGCCTTCAGAAGTTATCGTTCCTGAAAGCCTGATTGCGGCTCCTAGAGGATCGGTACTTGGGTATTTTATGCCCAAAATTGATGATGCTGTTCCCTTGGACAAAGTCTACAATGATGAAAATTGCGATGCAACTGAAAAAAATCTCATAGTAAAGGCCTTGTATCGACTGTTAACTGCAGTGCACGATTGTGGGGCTGTTATTGGAGATTTTGTGGCTCGTGATCTTGCGTGGAATATCTCCACGAAGTCATTAGTTATGTATGATGGGGATAGTATAAGTTTTGGTGAATGGAAATCAGGTGCATTTTCACTGGGATCTGTTGATCCAAACTTCCTACAATTCAGAACCAACAACAATGGAAAAGAAGAGGCTATTTTAGATAGACCTCTGACCAAGGAGTCTGATTGGTTTGCTTTTTTGACAATTTGTTGTAGAGTATACATAGGAATTGATCCCTATGAAGTCGCACATCCAAAATATGACAAAACTCTATGTGTAAAGCATGGAGTTAGCATATTCACTAAGGGTGTGACTTTTCCGGATTCAATGCCAGATTTTAAGAGTGTTATACCATTAGCTCTATTGCGAGAAATGTTTCTTGCAATAGTAAATGGAGAAAGGAAGACACCTCTACCTGAGAGCGTGTTAAATCCAGGAATTTACAAGAAGGAGGAAAAATAATGAATTTTGATAGTCTTGAAGATTTCTTGAATGGTGATGATTCAGAAAGCTTCGGCTTTACTGAAGATGATGCCGGAGGAGATGAATATGTTGGAATGAGGGAAACTTCAATTCAAAACATGGGGGAATTTCAAAGGTTGGAGATGATCCAACCACCAGATGATGCTTCAAGTGTTATCATCTGTGCAATTCAGATAGATGATTCGAGAAGTATGAACGAGGCTGAAAAAATAATGGCCATCAAAGAAGGATTGGAAGGGGCCATGAAAAATCTGAAGGGGTTGGCGGAGAATGAAAATAAATGCATTCATCTTCTGGTTGCAGGGTTTGAGGGCATTTATTATGAAGGAGACATTTTGGGTTGCAATATTATGAGTGTAGTAAACTCATATAACCCAAATCATGGCTCAACCCCACTCACAACTCTTGCAGTGAATTTAGCTGTGGGAATTGAAAATCTTGGACAGGCTTATTTTGCTGCGGGGTACAGGCATCATGTCATGGTGCAAATCATGACAGATGGGATGCCCACCTCAGATGACAGACCTTTGGAGGATTACAATACAGTGATTCGATTCCAGAGATCGTGGGTTGTATGTGCCTTAGGTATTTTGGGAAATGAGCTCTCAAAACAGGAAATTGAGCAGATTTTTCGCAGGATGGGCATTACCGCTCCAGTGCCGGCGACGGCAGAAGAAGCGGCAAATATAATCATCAAGTTCAGCAATACAGCCACAGCATTTTAATCAATTTTAATTGCTAATTGTTGAAAGTTGTAATTTAACAAGAGTTTTTATGTTATTATTGTTGCGACTGTCGTGACAATGATAATCAATTGCCAAAAAAATACAAATGAGGAGAACAAAATGGCAAAGAAAAAAGAAGTAAAAAAGGAAAAAGTACGTAATCCACTGTTCGAAGGCATCAAATCTTTTCCAATAAGTGCATTAGCTGCTAAACAGCAGGCCACTTTTGAGGACGGAAGGCTCGTAGCTCAGGGATTTACAAGCTGTCTGGTACCCATTCAGAAAAATGTTATGGGAGTACCGGGACAGATTGTTGACATGTTGGAATCTGTGGCAGTAAATACGGAAGAGATGGCTGATCCTGCTATTTTGGCAGTTAAGCATCAAATTCATGCTACTCAGGCCAATATGGCAGTAGCTAAATTGCCATTAGTGCAGAGTAAGGATGACGTTGTCGCCATTTACACTTATGAAGGAGTGCGAGATTCACGAAAACTTGCACGTAAATTCCTTAAATCAATCCGAAACACGGCCAAAGCGTTGTTGACAGCATCGGCACCGTTTTTAGATGATAGTGCATTTTTCGCAAATCAGAATCTGGGCCTGA
Source organism: Candidatus Moraniibacteriota bacterium (assembly GCA_027016355.1). Taxonomy (GTDB): domain Bacteria; phylum Patescibacteriota; class Minisyncoccia; order Moranbacterales. The sequence goes on from JALWAF010000002.1 coordinate 4,156, forward strand.
AAACTGTTGATTTCGATCCGGCAATTATTATGCCGGAAGTGGAGAATTTTGGGCTTTCTATGAGTCGTTTAGTTGCTGGTGAGAACTGGTGCAAACTGCTGGCAGTAATTTCTGTCGCAAACGATATTGCGCAGATGCTTTCTGATAAGAAGATCATGGCCATGCTCGGAATGAAAAGTGAGCTGCAAATGCTCAATGAATTTGGAGTTAGAACCGGTTCGAGAGAAACGGGATTACATGTTAACATGTGCAATTTCATGGACCAGATGACCAAGGTTGAAGCCAGAGGAGGCTTTAAAAAGAAAAAAAATGGAAACAAAGAAGCTGGGCAGTTGCTCACAACTGCAAAGCTCATTGTTAATGGTGGAATCGATGAATTAATCGAAATCCGCTAAAGTAGTAACACCATATTTCAGGTAAAACTGAAATATGGTGTTTTTTTATTTAGCTATTTCCCAAAAATAATCAAAAAAAGATTTGATGCTCAGTGTTATGATTTTGTGATTTACTGCAACGATAAATGGATATTTTCCAGAAAATAGTACTAGTGTGTCATCAATAATCCACAGCGATGATTTGAAATCAACTGTTGGAGGTAGCTCTCGCAGTTCTATATTTCTATCTATAATCTTTTGTGGGTCAATTGTCTTTTTTGTGTCATATGGCACAAGTGTTTTTGTAAATATCTTATTTTTATTTTTCATTTCTATCATGTTGTAATAAAAATCTTCTGATAATATTTTTTTGTAATTACCAGATTTAGGATTGTCTATAGTATAAACGATTGTGCATTTTTTTGTTTTATAAATTAATTCTTCAATGAAAGATTTTATAGAGTCTTTTGTGTCGTAAACTTTTGCATAGGGAAAGTCTGCCTCGGCTCTATATAATTCGCTCAGCGCTTCTTCTAACTCATTGGCTATGTCGAGTTTGTATTGCAAATTTTTTTTAATCATGTTTGGAGATTCGATCCAGTATATATTTTTGCCATGATAATTTTGGATAGAAATGTAATTTTGTGTATCCATTTTTTTCAAAATACTAATAACAGTTGTACGCGGGAGGCCTGCCTTTTTGGCGATAATAGATGCTGATGCTTCTCCGAGTTGTGTTAGAGCAATATAAACTTTGACTTCATTTTTGCTAAAGTCCAGTTCAGATAATTGTTGTTGAATTTTTTTGGACATATATATTGACGTCGAAATTATTCGACAATAACTAATTAAAAAAGATGATATTTAAGCCAAAAACTGACAAGATATTAC
>JALWAF010000003.1 GCA_027016355.1 Candidatus Moraniibacteriota bacterium
TCTTTGTTGTTTTTATTGTTGTCAATCCGTTTAATATATTTGGTTTTATACGAAATATTATCATTGTGCCATTTGAGCCAATTCTGCAACAAGGTTCTAATCTCGGAGTATATATTTCTGATAAAATAGATATGATTTTTAGCATTGGGACACTATATCGTGATAATCAAAATTTGGAAAATAAAGTACAACAATTGGAAGCACAAAATGCAATGCTCACAGATGTAAAAAATGAAAATAATGAATTGCGCAATGCATTGGAATTATTACCACGAGATGAATTTAAATTTATTGGTGGAGATGTTATCTTACGTGATTCTTTGGGCGGAAATCAATGGATTGTGATAAATAGAGGTAAAAAAGATGGAATCGCTATCGGCAAAGCTGTTGTGGTTGGCAAAAGTATTCTTGTTGGCATTGTTGATGAGGTTGATAAAACAACTTCACGTATACGACTTATTACGCATCCAGAAAGTGCAATAAACGTAATATCAGCACGAACAGGGGCTCAAGCTATTATTTTAGGATCACATGGATTGTCTGTGTCAGTAGAAGATATAAAAATGGATGATGACGTGATAAATGGAGATGTATTTATTACATCAGATATTGGTAATTCATTCCCAAGAGGACTTACTGTTGGAACAGTACAAAACATAGTACCATCTACAGACCAATTATTTCAAAAAGCTACATTATTACCAAGTGTATCACTTAATAATTTACATCATGTATTTGTTATAAAATAAAAATAATATGATAAAATTTTTTGTACGTTTAGGGTTGGCTTTAATTGCAATTTTTTGTACAGAAATTATTGCATTTGCTTTTGATGTTAGCCCCTTCGTTATTATGTGTATATTTATTTGTTCTTGGATTACAATTATTTCTTTTAAAAATATTTTTTGGTGGATATTCATGCTTTCTATTATTTTTGGACTTTTATATTATGATGTTTTTGGACTTTTTACATTAGGTATTTTATTAGTTGCTTTTATATTTAATTTAATTTATGTGCAAGTGGTTCGTAGTGCAAATGATATTCCTATTGTTTTATATGGTATAGCTGTTTTATTAATTACAGTTATTATAAATATTTTAGAAATCATTATTCAACACCACTTATTTTTTGATTTATACACACTTGTTATAAATATTATCGTAACACTTATTTCATTTTTCTTTTTTCGTTTTAGCATTGGTCGAGCTGAATACTTTATTAATCTTTATGCACATGGTACTGATATGCGCTGCCATACATAAAATATATGGGTCGATATAAAAAAATTACTAGACAAACATATGAAATAGAAGATGCAGTCCTTACCGCATCTGAGAAAGAAGCTTCACGCATGGCATTTGATTTTGATAAAAAATGGTTATTGCTTTTGTGGATGTTTGTCATCTTAGTTATAAGTGCATTAACAGCTCGAGTATTTTATCTTTCAATTGTAAAAGGAGAATATTATTCTTTTGCTGCTTCAGGCAATAGCGTACGTTCTGTGCCTATTATTGCCATGAGAGGACTCATATATGATGTTCATGGGAAAGTGTTAGCTGACAATATTCCTAGTCGTAGTGTAACTGTTTTGCCAAACCTCTTACCCAAAGATGAAAAAGAAAGAGACTTACTTATCAAAAAAGTATCAAAACTGCTTAATCTGAATGAAACACATGTTAAAACAGTAATTGCAGATGCACTAAAAAATAAAATGAGCACAGTAATTGCAGAGAATATAACTCATGAACAATCACTAGTACTTCGCACAAAGCAAAAAGATTTGCCGGGTATTCATATACAACAAACAGCAATTCGTAATTACAATGATGGAGAAAAATTTGCACATATAATTGGATATGAAGGATTGTTACAAAAAGAAGAACGAGAAGATAATCCAGATTATCTATTGATTGATAGGATTGGTAAAACTGGCATTGAGTATGAATATGAAAAATATTTACGTGGTATACATGGAATGCAACGATCATTAGTTGATAGTCGTAGAAATATTATTGAGAATTTAGCAGATATTCAACCACAAAACGGATTTGATTTACATCTTAATATAGATGCTCAATTACAAAAATTCATCTTTGAACGCTTACAAAAAGAATTAGAAAGAGCTGATACACATAGGGCTATGGCAATAGCAATCGATCCACGAAGTGGTGCTGTGCGAGCAATGGTAAGTTTACCCTCTTACGATAATAACGTATTTGCAAAGGGTATTGATTCACAAACTTATAATAATTGGATTACAGATGATGATAGGCCTTTATTTAATCGTGCTATAGGCGGTGCATATCCTCCAGGCTCGACAGTTAAGCCTGTTATGGGTATTGCTACGTTAGCTGAGCATATTGTGTCACCTGAGCGTGAAATTGAAAGTAGAGGAGGATTACAATTAGGTTCATTTTTCTTTGGAGATTGGCGTGCACATGGGTTTACTGATTTGCGACGTGCTATTGCAGTCTCTAGTGATGTGTATTTTTACACAGTAGGTGGTGGTTATGGGGATATTGCAGGACTGGGCATCGAACGCATGAAGCAATATATGCAAAAATTTGGTTATGGTCAAAAGACAGGCATTGATTTGCCAGGAGAAGTAGCAGGATTTTATCCTGACAAAAAATGGAAAGAAAATAAAATTGGTGAAAAATGGTATATTGGCAATACTTATCATGCGGCAATTGGTCAAGGATATGTAACAGCAACGGCTTTACAGGTATTAAATTCAATTGCAGCAATAGCTAATGGTGGCACTTTATATGAACCACATATTGTGTCATATATTGTAGATAAAACAAATAATAAGCAAGTAAACATTGATAAAAAAGTAATTCGTGACAATATTGCATCTAGTGATGACATTAAAATTGTGCAAGAAGGCATGCGTCAAACTGTAACTGAAGGAACAGCAACAATGCTCTCGGGACTGGATGTGGCAGTAGCAGGTAAAACTGGTACAGCACAATTTGGGGATAAAGAAAGGGTTCACTCATGGTTTGTGTCATATGCACCATATGACAATCCAGAGATTGCAATAGTTATAATGGTGGAAAATCAAACACATAAGATATCTTCCGCACCACTACCTGTTGCACGGGATATTTATAAGTGGTATTTTGGTGGACGTGATGAAAATGCTTTTGAACAAAATTTATAAATTTTTTCTATGTGTTATAATACAAAGATAGAAGTTCTATCAAACAACAACTAATAATTTATTTAAAAACAAAAATATGAATAAAACAAAAACTCTTTCACTTATTATTCTGGCAATTTCAGCTTTTGGGTTAGTTGTGTTTTTTGCTAGTAAAACTTCTACTCAGAAGGTAACTGATAATAAAATTGTTGACAATCTTTTTCAAGATGATGTTACTTTATTGCAAAAACCAGAGCCAACGGATTTATTTGTGCATAGTGCAAAGAGGGGATATATCGAGCAAATTGAAGGAGAGGAAGATAAATATATTGTGACACTTACTGATTTTGATGATGATGTGGTTTATTTCACAGATAGACCGCTTCATGATACTGGGCGTGTGAAACTTGCACAATTTTTGGATGGACTAGGTTTTGAGATAGGAAATCCGCCAAATGCAGCAATTGTTGCTGAACTAAAAAATGGAGAAGAAATTACGGTTGTTGTAGAATTGACAAATCCTATTTTAGATAGAGATGCTAAAGAATTGATGTATACTGCTACTGTCTTACATGATGAAAAGGGTAACGATGCTGAATATGGTGCACAACAATTATCAGGAAAAATTACACAAGTAACAATGCTGATTGATGGTTGTGGTAAGAAAGATGAAAAGTTTTGTGGCTCAACTGGACAATGCTATAATCCAAAAAAAGAAAGCTGTGGTGGAGTAGCAACATGGAAACATGAGAAAGATAAAAAATGCCATGGATTGAAATTGGAGGATGCTTATAAGTTTGCTAATGGTCCAGATAGTGAATGTTTGCTTTATCATAAAGCATCTTTGAGTCAGATTGATTATGAATGTGATGATAGTTTGAAAGCTTGGAAGATTGGATTGGATGCAAATTTCAAAGGAGAACAAAGTGGATGCAAGGCATATTGTATAGTGTTGGCAAATGAATCTCATAAAAAAGGTGAGGGGGTGGCTCGTATTGAATATAAATGTAAAAAAACTAGTGATGAGAAAGAGCCAAAAAATAAATATTGTCCAAAGCCAGATTTAAGCAAGGGTCATGATAATAAAGATGCAAGAAAGAATCTTATAGATAAATACCATAGTATTTTAAAAGGAGCAATTAAACATCATACAAGTTACGAACATCATTATTGTGTAACAACTGGTATGCCGTATGACACTAAAGAGCATTGGGCAACTGACTGTTCAGGTTTGGGAGGTTTTGCGCTGTTTGAAACATTGCCATATCATTACAAGCTATTAGATGAAAGTCGTCATGCATGGAAAAAAGCAGATAGACCATTGGCAAGTGATTTTTATGAATATATCAAAAACATAAAAGATGATAATAAGTGTTGGGAGCGCATTCATGAGCTTAAAAATGCTAAACAAGGGGATTTCTTGGTAGTAAAATATGATGAGCGTGCAGGAGAAAGTTCTACTGGACATGTTATGTGGATAAATAAAGCACCACAGTGGCACAGTGTGGCACGACATTATGAAGTAGAAGTAATTGATAGTGCAAACAATAAACATGGAGATGATACACGAGATGCACACAATACTTATAATTGTGAAGGTAATAAAGATTGTGGTATAGGTAAAGGAAGTTTAACAATTTACGCAAAAGACGGTAAGGACGGTGGTCCGGAAAGATATAAATGGAATACAAAATTCTCCAGCGATCAATATGTACCTTATAAAAAAGATTGTCCTGATAGTAAAAAATGTAGACTGGAAGGAATAGTAATAGGCAGAGTAAAAGATTGTGAAGTTGAAAAATAATTTAAAATTATATGGAAGCAAAAAAAGTGTATGAAAAATTAGATCATGATTTTATAACTGAAAATCTCTCAGATGATTGGGCTCAGTATATGGGTGAAATTGATGAATTTTTGTGTAATAATTTCAGAGAACGTTCAATGGGACTTGTGTGTGATAACGCTAGTGAAATAGATTTTGTTTATTGTGCAGTTTTCCCGATGCCTGAAGTGATGCAATATATTTTGGACAGTGGTCTGAAAAATGCTTTATTATTTACACATCATCCATCAAATTGGGATATTACAAAAACGCCACCTTTTTATCAAATGGAAAAAAGTTTGTTGCAACAATTCAGAGATAAAAATATTGTACATTCAAGGAAATAATGCAACACCAGTCTCTTGATAAAACACCTCAGCAGGGGTCAATCCTCCAAAACGTTTACGTGGACGTGTATTAATTAA
>JALWAF010000004.1 GCA_027016355.1 Candidatus Moraniibacteriota bacterium
ACTTCGCATGCAATCGGACGGAGCTAATAATGATGCCATAATAGAATTTTATGAAAATACAGCAGCAGCCATGAGTATGCAGTATGATGGTGGAGATAATAGTCTTTATCTTATCGATCTTACCCAAACGACTCCTGCTAAAAGAGTTACATTTGAAAGAGATGGAAAGGTAGGTATAGGTACAACTTCTCCGGATGAATTATTTCACATCTACGGGGGAAAATTAAAAATCGGAAGTGGAGAAACACTTGAAGATGGTGGTGCATATGAAATAGCAGTAAACTCAACTTTCAGACCGACAGAAGACGATACGCGTGACTTGGGAACTTCGAGTTATCGCTGGGATAACGTGTATGCTACCAACGGGACAATTCAGACATCAGATATACGTGATAAAGAGAATATTAAACCGGTCAAATACGGTTTGAATGAAGTTCTTCAATTAAAACCAGTATCATTTACATGGAAAAACAAAGCATATCAGGGAGAAAAACTTGGGCTTATCGCTCAGGATTTATTAAAAGTAATCCCCGAAGTCGTAAAAACCGAAGACTGGAAACAAAATGAGGAAACCGGTCAAAATGAAAAAGTAGAACTAGAAAGACTGGGAGTTTATTATTCGTATTTGATTCCGGTTTTGGTCAAGGCTGTACAAGAGCAGCAACAAATAATCAATGATCAAAATCAAAAGATTGAAGATCTTACTAAGCGTCTGGATAATCTTGAAGGGAAATAGTTTCTAAATAGATCATTAATCGGCTTCCTATTATAATGCTTAAGACTCAGAAGCCCGATAGGGATTCTGAAGCTGGTTTTTTATGAAAAAAATAAAAGTAACGACTCATGTATTAATATAAAAATAAAACGCACTTAAGAGAAAACTTAGCATTTCAATCACTTCAAAATCATTGTTATGAAAAAATTTAAATATTATTTTTCTTTTATTTTGTTGATATTCTTTTGCGTTGTTTTGTCTGCGCAAATGCCTGTTTTGGATAGTTTAAATCAGGTATTGGATACCATTGCAGAAAATAAAAAGGCGGAAATATACAATTCTTTGTTTGATGCCGTACAGCACTATACTAAAGAAGATAACTCAATAGTTTTTGCAAAAAATGCTTTGAAATATGCCGTAAAATTTCACAATGAACAGCAAAAAGCAATGTCTTTTAAAAATATAGGCTATTTCTACCTTACAAAAAGCAAATACGATAGTGCATTTGCTTATATGAATAGAGCTATTCCCCTGTTAAATAACAATAAAGATTTTGAAAACCTGATAGATACTTATTTTGATATTGCGAGAATTTATATGAATCAAGGCAGACTCAACAAGGCATCCGAAGAGATTTTAAAAGCACTTGAAATTAGCGAAAAAAACAATTTGCATCAACAAACCAAAGAAGCCAATCAGGGACTTGGAATAGTTTTTTACAATTTGGGTGAATTTGACAAAGCACTGCAATATATACACAAAGCATTGGATTATGAACAAAGCAAAACAAAAAAAGATAACGGGGCAATATCAAG
>JALWAF010000005.1 GCA_027016355.1 Candidatus Moraniibacteriota bacterium
TCATAGCTAAAATATGACTTAAAAATTAACTAGCTATGGTAACACTATTTATGAGATATGCACTAGAGCTTCGGTAACATTCTTTATGAGGTATAACGTATATTGGACTCCATGTTGTGTATATGTTATGATAAAACTTAATTAAAAATGAAATTGTGGATTACAAAAAATTACAAAAAGTCTTGGAAAAAAATGAACAACCGGCATTTAGATTTAAACAAATAGCTAAAGCTGTTTTTCATGATGGAATTAGTAGTTTTGATGAAATTACTACTATCTCAAAAGATTTGCGCATGATTTTAAACAAAGAATTACAAATCTATCCATTTAACGTAAAAGAGGCGGTAATTTCTAGGGACAAGAGAGCTATAAAAGCACTTTTTGAATTGGAAGATGGAAATATAATTGAGTCTGTGCTCATTTCTCCGAAACCAGAAACTTGGTCAGCATGTATTTCGTCACAAGTTGGCTGTGCAATGGCATGTGACTTTTGTGCTACTGGTAAGCTTGGGCTTAGGCGTGATTTGACTAGTGATGAAATAGTGTCACAAGCTGTTTTTTGGCGAGGATATTTGCGGGAGAATAATATAGCAGGGACATATACAAATATTGTATATATGGGCATGGGAGAACCATTTATGAATTGGGAGAATGTAAAAGAGAGTATTACAATTTTAACTGATGAGAGTCTATGTGATTTTCCTAATCGTGGAGTATCTGTGTCGACTTCTGGAGTAGTTCCTGGCATTGAAAAATTTGCAGATACTTTTGGGCAGATTAATTTAGCAATTTCGCTACATTTTGCTTTTGATGAAAAACGAGATGAGTATATGCCAGTAAATAAAGCTTATAATTTAGAGAGACTCAAAAAATCACTTCAATATTATCTATCAAAAAATAAAAGGAGATTATTTATAGAATATATAATGCTTGATGGAATAAACGATAGCAAAGAGGACGCAGTAGCATTAACAAAGTATCTTAGATCAATAGGGGATAAAAAATTAATAATTGTCAATTTGATAAAATATAATTCAATTGATGAAGGTTTCACACCTTCAACTACTGATAGTGTCCAGAAATTTAAAGAACTGGTAAAAAGAGGTGGGATAGCTTGTACAATTCGCAAAAGCATAGGTGATGATATTCATGGTGCCTGCGGACAATTGGCAGGAAAAAATAAATGTAATTAGTGATTAGAATAGTTGATGTTTTGCAGGAAAAATATTATTATTAATAATATAGTTGATTAATAATATTTTTATGACAAAAAAACAAAATAAAATTTTAACTAGAATTGCTGTATTTGCGTCGGTTATCTTAATGTCATTGTCTATTTTCATCATAACAATATACAAGAGAGTTTTAGATGAAGATTTATATATAGAAGCACTTAATCAATCTCAAATTTATGTTATTGTTGCAGACATTATAGAAAGAAATATTTCTGAGTCAATTATTGCTTGGGAAAAGGGAATGGTAGATAATTTAATACCAGAGCAAGATGAAAATAATTTGTTAGTTAACTCAATACGATCTTTCATATTTGATACCATAATAGAAAAACAGACTTCTAATGTAGTATCAAATGTATTTGACAAAATAGGTTTAGAAAAAGTATTCCAAAATGTAACAGAAAAAACAATAAATACAGATTTACAGTGGTTAAAAGGGGAAAAAGAGGCTCATGAAATATTTGGATATATTCCAACTCCAAAACAAATTGAAAAAATGAAAGAGGGTAATTTTACTCAAATTTTGTTAAATAATATTATACAAAATACCTTTAGAACGAATAATCTTCCACAATGTAAAAATACACAAGAGATAAATATGAATATTGCATTAATCACAAATGGTAATATTGATGAAATGACTTGTACGACAGAAGAAATTGATGTTGTGGCGCAAAAAATGATGGAAGAGTCAGGTGTAAAGACTATAGTAGAAAAAGTTGGAACAGGTGCAGAAGAATTAACAAAAAATTCTAATGTGGATGGATTACTTACAGATATATACAATATAAGTTATGCGATTGCACAGATTAAGCAAATTGCAATTGATACAAGACATGATATACAAGGAATTCTAAAGTGGTCATATTTCACATTCTTTTTATCAATTATATTTGGTGGATTTGCTGTTTACTTGAAAAAACCAGAAAAAAGAATTATGCAAGTAACTGTTATATTGTTTTCATCAGGGGTTATACTTATAAGTTTATCATTATTACATTATATTTTATTTTCAAAATTGTTATTAGAAGTGATTCCATTTGAAAATATTGCATTAGGTACAAATGTGCTTACTGGTGCAGAAGCAATATTACTTACAAATAGCATTAAGTTTATTATAGAGTATATAATAACAGGAATTGTAAAGCTTAGTTTTGTGATAGGCGTATGGATAATAATTTTTAGCGGCACTATCTATGGAGGATTAAAAATTTTTGAAAATAGAAATAATCTTCAAAAGAAAATTAAAGACTTACGAAATAAGTGGATTAAAAATAATTAAAGAATAATATAATAAAAAATAATTTATATCAGAAATATCTTTATTATTTATAAGTGTAATGATATAGCAAAGAAGGTGAACTATTTGCGTGATGAGTGAATAATTCTTTTCCTTTCAAGATATTGAGTTCCAATATAGCCAAGAGCACCAATAGTAATAGTAACGCCTATAAGCACATAAAAAGCAACAAATAGTCTGCTAGAATCATTTGAAGGCACGAAGTCCCCATAGCCAACTGTTGTGAGTGTAATGACGGCATAATAAAAACATTGGGTCCATGTCCAATCCTCTAATTGGTGCATTGCAAATGTTCCAATTAATATCCAGGTAAAAACAATTGATAAGGGTGCCGGAATACGTGATATAAAATTAATTCTTTTCATAAAAAATATATTATAAGTAGTATTTCTATAATATACAATTTTTTATTAAAATTGTCTATAAATTAATATGTTATAATATAAATATTATTTATTAATATTCAGATATGGAATATTTGCCATCAGCAATAGGAATAGCCTTATCTCCCATGCCAATAATTGCTCTTATTATTATACTTTTTTCTAAAAGAGCTAGAGTAAATGGCTTAGCTTTTGCCGTGGGCTGGATTGTTACTATAGCTGTTACATCACTATTATTAATTGTGATATTGTCTGGTGGAGATGTTGTTAGTACCAATCCGGATAACTTTAAAATAATTATTGTTATAATTCGAATAGCACTTGGATTATTTATGTTGTATATTGCTTTTGAAAAATTTATCAAACGTCCAAGGAATGGCGAAAAAGTGATAATGCCAAAATGGATGGAAAGTGTTGAATCGTTTGGTCTGATACAGTCAGTTGGAACTGCAATACTACTCGGTACTATAAATTTAAAAAATGTACCACTTATGATAGTAGCTGTACCAGAAATTTTGACATCCACAACTTTTGGTGGATCATCTATTGAGAATTGGATTTTTTTTGCAGGTATTTCTGTTTCTAGTGTGGTTTTAATTATTTTGGTCTATTTTTTAGCAGGAAAACAAGCAGAAAGGATATTAAGAGCTCTAAAAGAATGGTTAATAGTAAATAATAATCTAATAATGTGTTGGTTGTTTTTTATTTTAGGGATTACAACTTTGTACAAGGGGTTGGTTTATTTTTTGTGATTAGTTTTAGTCAACAATGTGGAATGTAAAGTAGTATTATAATTTTATAAAAAAACAATAATCAATAAGTTAATAATATAAAACATATGTGTACATCGATTGCCTTAGTGGCACAAAATGAGGATGCAGTGCATGGACGGACTATGGAATGGGGAACATTTGATTTAAATAGTAGATTAGTTATTATTCCGCGTGGATTTGAGTTTACTAGTAAACTTTCTGATAAGGAGAATGGTAAAACATGGAAAGCAAAATATGGTGCAGTAGGTTTTGATGCTATTAACAAAGATTATTTGATGGACGGTATGAATGAGAAGGGATTAACTGTAAGCATGCTTTTTCATCCAGGCACAGCACAATATCAGAAATATGATTCAGAGAAAGTAGATCAATCCCTAGCACCTGTTGATTTAGTGACTTTTATCCTTACAAATGCTGCATCAATAGAAGAAACGTGTAAACTAATGAATGATATTAGAGTGGTTCCAATTGTTGAAGAGGCATTTGGTGATGGTCCAGCACCTGGACATCTTATCATTTATGATAAGCGTGGTGATGCGATTGCTGTAGAATATCTAAAAGGGAGGTTGCACATCTTTGATGCATCTTTGAAAGTCATGACAAATTCACCAAGTTATGATTGGCATGAAACAAACTTGAGAAATTATGTTAATCTTTCACCTATTGCACCACCATCACAAAAGATTGCTGACCTAGACTTTACTCCTTTGGGACATGGAAGCGGAATGATAGGATTGCCTGGAGATTTCACACCAGTCTCTCGATTTGTCCGAGCCGTTGCGTGGACTCAAACAGCACGCAAAACTGAAAACGGACAGGAAACAGTGTATGAAATTTTTCGCATACTGGATAATTTTAATGTCCCGCTTGGAGATGGTGAAGGACATGGTAAATCTCGTGCAGAAGAAGATGGACTACGTAGCTCAACGATTTGGACAGTGGCTTATGATAAGAAAAATTTGATAATTTATTATCACACACATAATAATAGACGCGTACGCAAATTTGATATGAAAAATATTGATTTTGAAATCATTAATAATAAGAAGTTAATAAGAATACCGTTAGATTTTATAAAGGAGCAAGATGTACAGGAAATCCCAATAGAATCTTTTGAATAATTAAAAAATGGTAAAGTATGCTATAATTAATTTGTTAATTAGTAATAAAAAAATAATGGCAACAAAAAAGAAAACAAAACAATCTGATGCAACAAAAAAAGCATTGGCTTTGAAGAAAAAAGCAAAAGCAGAAGCTATAAAGATGAAGAAAAAAGCAAAAGCAGAAGCTATAAAAATAAAGAAAAATGCAGATAAACAGACTGCAAAAGTAAAGAAACAATTAGCTACAGTAGATAAAAAAACTAGTGATTATATAAAAAAGAATCCACATAAGGCAACTGCAATTGCAGCTGCAGTAGGTGCAGCATTAGCTGCTGCTGCAACGGCTGCTGCAGTAGGAGCTTCAAAAAGTAAAAAAAAGAAAAATAAATAAAGTTAATCTTTTTAAGAAAAATGGCTAGGTTTTGTATTAGCCATTTTTTTATTTATCAACAATATAAGCTAGATATGTAAGAATTATTTTTTCAATCATGTCTAGTGAAGATCTTTTATTTTTAATCGTTGTTTGAGCAAGTTTTGAAATATCAACATCTTTAGTT
>JALWAF010000006.1 GCA_027016355.1 Candidatus Moraniibacteriota bacterium
TAATGTGGTATATCATAATTATTTTCAATCATCACTGCATCTACACCACCACTCACCAACGCTTTGAGATCGGACATAAATTTTTTGTTTACTTCTTTTTCTCCAGGACTATCTGCATAACCAAGCGACGGCGCACAATGCACCATTCCAATTACAGTTGGTTTTTGTTTATTCTTAAAAATCTTTTTTTGTAATCTATTCATAGTTTTTTATTTAATAAAAATTCCTCTGTTTCATTTATTGCAAAATTAATATTTTTCTCCATTGTATCACCCATCTTTATAAATGATACAATAAAATTTGCAAAAAAAGTATCTCCCGCACCAATAGTATCCGATGATTCTATTCTATCAACATTAAAAAAAATTTTTTTATTTTTTGTGTACACATCAACACCAATATTTCCTTTTGTAACAATTAAACACTTTGCCTTTTGATTGTCGATAATGTTATGTGGCAAATATTTTAATTCTTGTTCATTTACTTTTAGACAAAATATATCATCCCAAAAATTTTCTTCAAAAAAATATGGATTTTCCTTGGCATATCTAATATATCCCTGTGCATCCAAAAACACTTTATTTTCTTTAACTGCGTTAGGGTCAAAAATCCATTCATTGGAAACTGTAGAAATAGCAACCACATCATCTTTGTTTATGTCTTGTAATATTTTTTTATTTAGTGAATTTTGTAATACTCCTTTTTCATCTCCGTCTTTTACAACAATCTTAACAATAGCCTCTTGTGCATAAATTTTATATTCAATATCATTTTTAGAAAAAACATTTTTCATAAACAAAGCTGGGCCACCATCCTTGATAACCTCATTGCCATTATTTGTGATAATATCTTTTGTGTATGTTGAAAAAAGTTTAATCATATTATTTGTAATTCATAAATATAGACTGCACAAGTTGAGAATACTTTTCAATGTCATTTATATTTATTTTTTCTAATTCAGGATCAACATGAGCCAACTGTGGATTGCCCGGTCCACATGTAATTGTCTTTATATTATTTCTATTTAAAATATTTGCCTCTGAAAAATAACGTGCAACATCCGTTGTAAAATTGATATTTATTTTTTGAAAAGATTCTCTGAGATATCTATTTTCTTTTTCATTAATATGTGCATCAATAGGATCTATTGATATTTTTTTTATTTGCACATCACGTAAAAATTTATCACCCACTATTTTACTAAACAGCGCATCATACACACCTACTTGTTTTACTATTCTCAATGCATAACCCAAAGAAAAATCTGCTGGTAACTGATTGATTTTATTCCCTGCATTAAGCATTGTAAATGCACCAATTGTCTCTCCAAATGCATCATCATCTATTTTTCTTGATTCTTCAATAAAATAATTAACCTTATCGACTAGCGGAATCATCTTTTCTATAATTGTGCCGTCACCTGGATAAGCACTATGTCCCGACTTTCCATTAACAAAAATATCGTGTCCAAAAATACCCCTAAATTTTGTATACACCTCAAAATCAGTAGGCTCTCCATTTATTGCAATTTTAATTTTTTTTGTTAATGACTTATATTTTTTTAAAAAATGATTTATACCTGCAAATGCATTAGATTCTTCATCAGCAGTAATAAGTAACATTGGCGTATATTTACAATTGTCCATTTTATTCATTTGCACAAATGCGTCTATAAGTCCTGCTAATGGCCCTTTCATATCTACTGCGCCTCTTCCAATAATTGTATTTTTATTTATTGTGGCATTATATTTTATAGCAGATGGTACAGTATCTAAATGACCTTGTAATAATACAAATGGCTTTATTGATTGCTGATTAAAAGCAAGTAAATTTGCATGATGTAAAGTATGTTTATCCTTATGTGCACCATCAATAACATATTCATCAATTTTATAATCTATATTTTCACTTGCTAAAAAATTACCGATGCTTTTTTGACACTCTAAAATACGAGGATTAATTTTGCCCCCAACATTTTCCGTCTGATACGAAAAAAGTATTTTTATTATTTTTTCTAATTTGCTACCCATAGTTCACTAATAATATTGATAAGTTCTGCATTTAATTATTACAAAAAATTATAGCCTTGCATAGTTAATTTATACAAGGCTACTTTTTATCATGTACACAATTGACCAACTACAACAACTCCATTACAAGAAATACCATCAATAATACCAATTAAGCTCTTAAACCAATTATTAATCAAAAGATTACTGGTACACGGAATCTGTTTGTAAAGACATGAAGAAGTCAGATTTTTTATTACAAAAGTATTTGCATTAAATTTACCATTCTTATTCCTCGCAATCATGTACCCAATTTTTTTAATAACTGGACTTACACACAATAAATCTTTTGTTGGTGATGGCATTACTTTACCATCACATATTTTTGAGATTAATTGATACATATTTGGATTTTGTGTAGTTAGCGCAATATAATCAATGGACTTGCTTATGCTTTGTGCACTATATATAATATTGCGCACGATATCCAAGCCAATTCCCTTATTTTGATAATGATGATCAATAGATAATCCATGCAAAAACACACATGAATCATTCAAAATATTTGCTGACCCAAAACCAATAAAACGCTCCCTACAATCATAACAAATGACTAAAATATCTACGCCACTCATATGACTTTTAATACCACTAAGTTTTTTATCCTGTGCATCCACACCAAAACTTTGTGCAATTACCAATCTAACGCATTCAAAATCTAACGTGGAACAAAATGCAGGTATATCATCAATTATTTTGATATTCACTTCATCATACATACTAATGTCAGAAATGTTCATGAAAATATCCTCCTCTTATATGTTAAAAAACATTATTATGTTAATATATATGCAGTAAATCACAATAAATATCTACTGTCAATGCAATAACGAGGTGTGCTAACAGCAAAACTACATTACCAAGTGTTTATACTAAAACATATTCATATTCAAAAATTAACTATGATTCATATATAGAATAATCAAAATGTGATATTTTTACACATACTGTAAGGAAAAATTTTAAAACATAGAATATATATTTTTATTATACATCTTACAAAAAAGAGAGTATTGTACTAAACAATCCCCTCTATAAATAATTATAATTTAGCAAGGCAGATATCACACCCAATGCGCTGAGCCACATCAATATTTTCTTTACAATCATCAATCAATGCAACGCGTTTGCCTTTGTTTAGTTGATCAATCAAAAATTGAAAAGCCTCGACGGCTGGTTTTTGTGCATAATTCATCTCTCTCATACCTATAATTTGTGAAAAGAAATTCTCAATCTCTAGAGCACTTAAAATTAGCTTAGCAAATTCTGAAGGATTATTTGTTAAAACAATCTTGTCTCCAGATAGCGAACTTAACAACTCTTTCAAATGCACAGAAGGGTAAATGCCAAAATCTGATGGTTGAATGGATAGATATGTCTTTTGTATAAAATCATCTTCACAGACACCATCCTTTTTAAGCGCGATAAGAGTATATTTTGTGTTATATTTTTTCAATAAAGCACATCTTTTTTTGATTGCACTTTTTTCACAAATACCATAATGTGTAGCAATATATTGAATCATCAAATTCTTTATCGCATTTTCCACTTCCAAATGAGTATCATAAAGAGTTCCATCATTATCAAAAGCCCATACATCAGCATTCAATATTTTAATTTTATCAGGTATCACTTTTACGCTTCTCCAATGAATTTAATAAGTGGAATGTTACAATGAAACATCCCACTTTATTTTATTTTGAAAGCATATTACGAACAGATATCATTGTCTCATATACTTTACCGCTTTCATGGATTTCCCTTGCCATCTCATAACACTCTTTCAAACTTGCTGATTTTCCAGCAAGATAAAAAAGAATTGCCGCATTAGCCAATACCATTTGCAGTGGTGGACCAGAAATGTCTCCTTTTAGAATTTTCAATGAAAATTCACCTTTATCACCTACTGGAGAAATTTGTTTAGCTGAAACTCCTTTAATGCCAAAATCTTCTGCATACAAATCAAACTCATTAATTTTGCCATTTTTAAGTTCAACAACTTGTGTCCCGCCAGAACAAACAGAAACTTCATCCATGCCTTCATAACAATCTCGATCAGAAAAGCCTCGCACGAACAGACCATGAATTAAATTAGTTATTCCCTTCGCATTCATGATGTTATATGCTTCTGCTACGATTCGTGGAGGAATCAAATGATTGATTCCTAAAACTCTTTTAGACAGCTTCTGTGGATTTAATGGATTAGTAATAGGTCCGATAATATCATTCATGTGTGGCAACATTGCAATCTTGTGTGTTTGCATATGTATATGTTTGTATTTCATATCACATGCATCAGTATACGCAAAATTGTTTTTTTCAATACAATTTTCAACTTGCTCACGTGACGCAAAATTATCAATACCACATATCAATGAAATAAAATCAGAACTTCCATACAGGCCTTTATCAGCATTTGATGGAGAACCGTGTTTACACATAGGAATACTAGCTGCTGCAGCAATAAAACCCGCTAAAGTGCTGACATTTGGCGTAACGATTAGATCGCCACCCATTCCACAATTATCCATAACATATTCAACATTTGGATTTACAAAACCATTTGCAGAAGTAGCGATGTCATGCTCAAAAATAGCACTGCATATTCCAGCAATCTGTTCTGCTGCATTACTTGGTAATTCATGTCCATGAAGTCTTTCTTCATAATCAGTTTTTATCCAAGTATATGTTGCTTTTGTGTGCAAAGCACATAAAACTGCAATACTTTGTTTTTGAGCCATTTCATCACCATCACAACCTTTCAATGCATACAAACCAAGTTCATATGCCTCTTCATAGGTTAGTGGAATATTTTGATATGCATGATTCTTTAACAAATGTCTTACATCAATCATCATTCTTCCTCCTTTTTTATCCATACCAAAAAATTATTTCTTATGGTATTAACTATTTTTTCATTGACAAGTTTATGTAATACACCATCATCAGGACAGTCTCCACAATCATCAACATTAAACGAATCAGCACCATCAATAACTGAAAACATTTTAATTTTTGCCTTATGTTTAGGAAATTGATTTAATAAACTTTTTTCATGAATGTTAAAAACCAATTCATCCATTGCAAAAATTACATAACTATCATCAATAGCTAGTTGATCAATCAAGGTGGCTTTATGTATTTTGAATGCTTCCACATCTATGCCTAAATTTTCCAAAATTGGTTTCGTTGTACTCCAATGTTTCGGATATTCAGTCATATTTTTATGCGATGCCTTCGTGATTCCACGAGACATAACATAAAATTTATCTTCAATTCCCTTCTGACTCAACAATTGCTTCAAACATTGCTCTGCGACCGCAGATCTATGTATATTACCCATTCAAACAAATATTATTTTCTTCATGATATTCCTCCTTGTATAAATTTGATTTCTAATATACATTTACATTTTAAAGAACTGACTAGTTACTTTACCCTACTTCAATTGAGAAGTCAACTAAAAAACCTCTCATCACTTCATCTAAACAAACTAAATGTTGTTTTGATAAAGGGACAAGAGGTCATCTCGTGGTGCCACCCTTTTTCTGAAAATAAAAACACCTTGATGGAGGTGCCAGATTTATTTCCACTCATCAACTCCAGTATTTAAACCGACATTGATTATCTCATGATTACGGAAGAAACCGAGTCTCCACTAACGCAGAAACCACCTTCTAAATATTATAAATACTTAGACAGGTCAGACCCAGCCCCGAACAAATTCGGGATCCAACCTATAGGTTTTAATATTTTAAACTCAACTAATTCTTAATATATAGCATTATGAAATTATTGTCAACTACTCTGCTCTACTACTGAAATACCTGAAATATTGCAACTTTACAAAAAAGTCTATTAATTTTATTAATTAATAGACTTTGTAAAGATGACATTTGCCAAATGTAATTCATTCATCTTCAATAACATTTTTATTCAAGATAAATATTCCTCCTGTTATAAGAATAAACCCCCAAAACAAAAGCACGTATTCAAATCCTTTTTCACCTAGCATGTAATATGATATAATAGCCGTAACCAATGGTGATAAATAGCCATAAAAAGACAACTTTCCCATACCATTACCCAGCTCATAAGCCACAAGCTTTAAGTATGTTGGGATAGACACTGTTAATCCTAAAAGAACAATCCATCCCAAATCATAAATTGTAGCTGGCAAAACAACATCATGGCCACTTAAAGTGCAAAATAACCACAAAATTATCGCACCTCCAATCATTCCAATAGCAGTGTTATTTTCTTTTGAAAGAATATTATTTTTATGTAAATACCCACCAATGGTTGTCTGTACTCCAAATAATACAGCTATTGCAAGTCCGCCAAAAAGCAACCATTTGTTTACCTGAACCAAATTTGCTAAATTAATATTTAAAAAAATAACAACTCCAATGCAACACAATAAAACTGCACTTATTACACCTGTCCAACTCTTTATTTTTTCCCCTAAAAACATTATCGAAAAAAATACTGCAAACAAAGGTGTTAAATTAACCAAAAGTGTAGTCTCTGTGACACTTGACTTTTTCATGACAACAATATAAAAACTGTATGTTATTGCATAAATAGTAGCTGTGCCCAAAATGCACAATAATACACTTATATTCATAGAACCTTTTTTTATAGGTCTAATAAATTTAAACTCTTTGATATACTGAAATATTAATGTACACACACCTCCCCACAAAAGAAACTGCATTACTGTACTAAACATATCCATTTCACCAGCAACTTTCATATACAAGGGTGGTCCAAGAGCTCCCACAACAACATATATCATCATAATAAACATAGTCACAATCTTTTTATGCTTCATGATTATCTCCATTCAGAATTGGATTGATTGTTAATGTGCTTATATAGCACATTAACACAGAAGCATTAGTTGTCAATAAAAAAGAAGATTGAAAAAAATTATTTCAATCTTCTTACATATTACAAATCTCCACGTTTTGGATTGCACACAGGATTTCCCTCGAGATAACAACCCTCACATGTTTCAGGAATCATATCACTCAATGATAATTTGTCCCTCGGTATATGTGGGCAATAATAAAAACTTGCCCTTGGACAACCTGATATATCAAATGCTGATCCTCTACAACCACCTGTGCATTCTTTGAAATAAATACACTCATTTTTGCAATAACCATAAATCCACTCTGCTGGATTAGAAATAATTTGTCGCAATTGACTATTAATTATTTCTTTCATATCGTTATGCAAAATATTTCCATAACAAAGATTTTGATAGCCTACACATGGAATTGCTGTGCCATCTACAAGAAAATGCACTGAACTTTCCAATAAATGGCATGTCTTACCATAGGCTTGTGGCGTCAATGTATCAACAACAATTCCAAATTCATTTTTGTCTATCTCTTGAAAATTTTTAAATATCTCAAGCATTTCTGCAGAATCTACATCCCATTGACAACCTCTTTTAAAAAGTCCTCCTTCCTTTGTAAATTCCATAATTGGTTCAAAACCTTTTTTTCGAATCCAACGAAATAAATCATAAATGTTTCCATTTTGCACTACTGGTCTAGTGATACAACATTGAACACATACTCTATCTGGAGGAAATATTTTTTCAACATTATCCCACGCCTGATTTGACGTTATTAAATTATCCCCACCTGTAAGTATTTGAATCATTTTCTGTGAGGTAGTATCCCTCCCAATAGTTTGCCGTTGACCAGCAATAGTAACACCTGTTTCAAATACTTTCTTACAAAAACTGAATTCACTGAGCTTGTCCATATTTGTAACCAATATAACAAGTTCAAATCTTTTTTTTGCATATTCCAACATCTTTATTATATCAGGATGAAGAGTTGGTTCACCCCCCAAAATATAAAATTCACTAAATCCATTATACATACCTTCTTCTACTATTTTTTTGAATATATCCCAATGCATACACCTAGATGTGATATTTGCAAAACATGTTATGCATTTTCTATTACAAATATCTGTTAAATCCACACCAATACCAACAACATTTTTACCATCAATATCAACTTCTCTAAAGCTCATAGCGTATTACCTCTTTTATTTTAAAAGAACTTAATATAACATCTTAACTATTTTATACATCTTAATCACACTTCTTAATAAAAGTCAACAACTTATTATGACACAACACTTGACAATAAACTAGCAATAATATAGCATTACTCATAACAATTTAAAAAAGTGTGGGCGCGTCGGTTAGTGGCCAAACCACAGGACTCCAAATCCTGTACCGCGGGTTCGAGTCCCGCCGCGCCTGCCACTTTTTTATACTATTATAATCATAAAGTCTTTGACTAAAATAGCCATTGACTTTTTCTTTTATTGACTTTTTTCACAAATTATTCTAGAGTTATATAAATGTTGATGTAGAGCTCCTTAAAAAAAGATGTTCACAAATATAAATTTGAATTTAGGAGGATTATAAAATGAGAACACCTATAATTGGAGACTTAGATCTTACCAAAATTGGTGATAGACTTAGAATAGTTGATAAATTTATTTTTGATGTTCTGTCAACACGATTGAGTGGAGGAGGTTTATCTGATTTTGTTGCTGAAAATAAACGTAGAGCATCAAAAGATGGCGTATATGGTAAAAGACGCCCAGAAATTGAGGATGCAAGAATAAATTTAGCTCGCAAATGGTCAAGTAGTCTTGGCTTAAATCCTAATTTTGCGTCAGAACTAATGTATTCTATCATAGCAGAATCATGTCTTGTTCAAGATGATTATATGATGAATAAGATTAATGAAGATATTCAGCTTATTAATGAATTGGACGAGGAATCAAGAGAAAAATATCTTAGAGAGAATCTCCTTGCATTAACTGCAGCTGTAGCTAATGATTATGACAATCAATATGCACAACAATTTCTTGCAACAAAATTACATGCTAAATTTAGTAAGCGAGTAATTTTCGGATT
The DNA here is from genome assembly GCA_027016355.1 of Candidatus Moraniibacteriota bacterium. Classification (GTDB taxonomy): domain Bacteria; phylum Patescibacteriota; class Minisyncoccia; order Moranbacterales. The sequence continues at coordinate 9,028 of JALWAF010000006.1, forward strand.
AATGTCAGAACTTAAAAAAAGATCTTTAGCGATTGACCTTGGTTGTGCAACAGGAATTGTATCATATGAAATTGCACCTTTTTTTGATAAAGTCATTGGTTATGACATTAGTCCTCATATGCTAAAGGTGGCTCAAGATAAATCTACAGTTGAAACATCCCATGTTGAATTTATCGAAAAAGATTTAGAAGATGGATTTAATTTATCCAGCAATTCTGTCTCTTTAGCGATAATGAATATGGGAACAGCAAGTGATATAAAAAACATAGAGAATGTTCTAAAATCTCTAAACCATTGCTTGCATCCTAAAGGAAAATTTTTACTTTCTTTCTATAACTCAGAATCACTATTGCAATTACTTGGTTTTTTGCCATGGCCTATGCAAATTGCAGCCCGTATAGATCAAGATAAACATTGTCTTGAAGTTTATCATAATAGTGAATTATATTTTATTCAAGCAGAGGCTAGGAGTGTTCAAAATGTATCTAATTTGCTAGATGAATATTTTTCTATCGGCAATATATATACATATCCCACATTAGCATCCATCATCCCTCAAACAGTTATTGAGAGCGAAGATAAAAATGGTGTTATAACACAAAAGGAAGCTGCGACTGAATTGATAAAGCAAATAGATATTAGTCTTGCTTTATCAGGAATAAATTCTGGTGCCTACATAATAGTCACAGGATCAAAAAGATAGAAGAATACAAAAAGAAGCCCATGATTTCAAATAAAATCACGGGCTTTTTCATTTTGATAACCAATTCAATTTCAATAACTTGGAACACCAATTTTTTCCTTCACCTCCTCAACTTTTGGTGCGATTTTATTTCTTGCTACAATTCCTCCTTCATGCAAGATTTCATCAACAAATTCATATCCTTGTCGTGTTAATTCAAACCTTTTTTGTTGTATTGGAAAAAGAATATTATTAATATTTTGAATTAATATTTCTTTACAATCAATACAACCAATTCCAGCAGATCTACAATTATCATGTACGTATCTGATTTCATCTCCATTACTCATAATCGTATGCATTGTATAAATATTACAACATGTTGGATCACCAGGGTCAGACCTCCTTTTTCGCCGTATGTCAGTAACAGACTTGAATACTTTCTGCGAAACAATATCGGGAGAATCAGAAAGATCTATTGTATTCTTATCACTTTTACCCATTTTAGCAGTTCCATCTAAACCAGGTACACGTACAACTTCACTTGAAAGAATATCTGGAATAACAAATGTTTTCCCAAATATATTATTAAAGCGTTTTGCCAAACTTCTTGTAAGTTCAACATGGGGATGTTGATCTTCTCCAACGGGCACAAGATCAGCATTAGGACCCAATATATCAGCTGCCATCAAAATAGGATACGTCAATAATCCAGAGTTAACAATCTCTTTTTCTTCAAGCTTGCCTCTCTTTTCTTTAAAATGAGGCATTCTTTCTAATTCTGCAACTGTCGTAAAACAGTTAAGTATCCACATCAACTCACTTGTTTCGGGTACACTTGACTGAGCAAAAATTACCGCTCTTTCAGGATCAACTCCCACTGAAATATAATCCAAAACAATTTCCCTCAAATCATGCCTGATGCTTTGTGGATCAATATTTGTAGTTATGGTATGTAAATTAGCAACAAAGAAATAACATCTTTTTGTTTCATCTAGTGAAAGATTTGCAAAATTACGCATAACACCTAAATAATTACCCAAATGTAACTTGCCTGTAGCTCTGATTCCTGAAATTACTGTCTTTTTTTGATCTAACATTCTTAATCCTCCATATTTATTAAGTTATTACAACAATTATTAAAAAACTACTGATTATTCATCATAATTGAATTAAATATTAAAGTCAAGTTGTATACTATACTATAGTTCAGAGTTACTTTTTGAGAAATTTTAATACTAATTTTACTTAATGATAAAATATGGTGTTAAAATATCTTTCTATTTACATTTTTTCTGACTTCAATACTATCTTTAAAAGTTGTTTTTTTGCTCTTCTTAGAAGTGTTCCTACGCTACTTGTCGGTTTATTGACTATCTTACTAATTTCTTTGTAAGATTTATCTTCGAAATAGTGCAACTGAATAACCTGTGCATACTGCTTTGGTAATTGTGCTACTGCGTCATGTAATTCATCGCGGAGTTCTATCTGGAACCATTTATCAAGTGCAGTGGCTGTCGTATCTGATAAATTTACAAATTCTTTTTGTTCATTATCATCATCAATTGAAACACATTTTCTATGTTTATTACGCGTAAACCAATTCATTGTCTCATTGTGTGCAATGCGATAAATCCATGATGAAAATTTTTTATTACAATCGAATGAGTCAATGTGTTTTAGTGCTTTTATGAAAACATTTTGAACTATATCTCTAGACTCATCTGCATTACAAACAAAACGCATTACATAATAAAAAAGTTTTTGCTCATACCTATTAATGATTAAATCAAAGCAACTATTATTCCCTCTTTGCACACACAAGACAATATCATTATCACCCATATCTTTTGTACATATATTTGCTTTATTCATAAGCTTGCAAAAACCATATAAACTACGTATTATTAATCATAGTATAAAATCTATAAAATAAAAAGACGCCCTGTAATGTAGTAGAGACGCATTGCAATGCGTCTGGACATTTGTTTATGAAAATCCTAGCCATCGAGACATCTTGCGACGAAACTGCTGTGTCTATTATAAATACAAATGCAGATAAGAATACACTCATAGTCGCATCAAATATCATCTCATCTCAAGTTGAATTACATGCTCAGTGGGGTGGCGTTGTGCCCAATCTCGCAGCTCGAGAACACACGAAAAATATAATTCCCGTACTTACCCAATCTCTAGCAACTGCTAATTCTTCACGTGACGATATTGATTTGATAGCAGTAACTCACGGACCAGGACTCATCCCTGCTCTGCTTTCTGGCGTCAGTGTTGCCAAATCTCTTGCTTATGCATGGGATAAGCCCCTTATGGGGTTACATCATATTGAGGGGCATATTTATGCAAATTGGATTGGAAATCCAAATATTCAATTCCCCGCTTTAAGCCTTGTGGTATCTGGTGGACACACACAACTTGTTATTATGCGCGATCATTGTCAATATGAAATTATAGGTCAAACACAAGACGATGCTGTCGGTGAAGCATTTGATAAGGTCGCACGCATTTTAGGACTTGGTTATCCTGGCGGACCAATCATTTCTGAGCGTGCTGCAATATTTGAAAAAACCAATTCTCACAATGATATTACATTACCGCAACCAATGAAAAATAGTGGGGACTATAATTTTTCATTTTCTGGTATAAAAACTGCAGCACTTTATTTGGTTCAAAACTTTCGAAAGGAAAACAATTTGTCTGACGACGAAAAACTCCCACAAGATTTCATCGATGCAGTTGCAAATGCATTTCAAATAGCCTCAGCTGAAATTCTCACAACAAAAACAATAAAAGCTGCCTTAGAATATAATGTAAAATCAATTGTGCTTGCAGGTGGTGTAAGTGCAAACACACAACTACGTGATTTATTAAAACAAAAAACCGGGCAATTGACCGACACTGCTTTTTATGCACCAAATATAGATTATTGTTTAGACAATGCCGCAATGATTGCCTCAGCTTCTTTTTATAAATATCACACACTTACAACAACAGAAAAAGATGCTCTTACCAAGGGATGGCAAACTGTACAGGCATGTGCAAATATGCCATTGCGATAGAATTTACATTATATTATTTTATTGTGTTTCTCATATTAGTTTATTTGCTCTATTTACAATAATGTAATAGTATGCATAAAGATAAATAGCATAAATGCAAAACATATCATTTGGAGGAGCCATGAAAAACTTTATAAAAATTTGCCTTATGTGCAAAAAGAAGTTTGGTTGTATCCGACTGGAAAAACATTATTTCTGTCAACTATGTAATGATAAGAAAAAATGTCCACATTCATCAGCAGCAATTTCACATGGATACTGCTCAAAAGAGTGCTGTTACAAGCAAAATCCAATATTGCACGAAATGCAGTTATAACCAATGTGTTCAACAACATATTGGTTTTTCATTAAACTCTCTTGAAAAATACTATATTTATTGCTATTCTAAACACACTTACCTAATCATCATAAGTAGATTAAAATATATTTATTACATACTCATATGAAAGAATTACCAAAACGATATGAACCTCAAAAAACAGAGGCTGACATTTATAAAATATGGGAGAAATCTGGTTTTTTTAACCCTGACAATTTAGATGGTGAACCATTTTCTATCATAATGCCTCCCCCGAATGTTACTGGAGTACTCCACCTTGGTCATGCCATGGAAGATACAATTATGGATATCATGACTCGTTATCAACGGATGAATGGCAAAAAAGCACTTCTTCTTCCTGGCACAGACCATGCGGCTGTTGCAACACAAGCAAAGGTTGAGAAACTACTTATTGCAGATGGTATAAAAAACCCACGCGAAGAACTAGGCAGGGAAAAACTTCTTGAAAAAATTAGAACTTATGCAGAAAATTCAAAAACTACAATACTTTCCCAAATACGTAAAATGGGAACAAGCTGTGATTGGAGTCGTCTTGCTTATACATTCGACAAAGAACGTTCACTTGTGGTAAATATCGTATTTAAAAAAATGTATGAAGACGGACTTATTTATCGTGGTCATCGCGTTATTAATTGGTCTGTCAAAGGTCAATCCACTTGCTCTGATGATGAGCTTGAATATGTTGAGCGCCCTGCAAAATTATACACTTTTAAATATTCAAAAGACTTCCCTATAACAATAGCCACAACACGTCCTGAAACAAAACTTGGAGATACTGCAGTGGCAGTACATCCTGATGACAAAAGATATCAAAAATACATTGGGCAAACGTTTACTGTAGATGTCGGTGCCCTCAAACCACTAAATATTAAAATAATATCAACAACTGAAGTTGAAAAAGATTTTGGTACAGGAGCTCTTGGAGTTACACCTGCTCATAGTCCTATTGATTTTGCAATGTATGAACAACAAAAAGCTTCAGGAGACCCAATCGATATTATTCAGGTCATCGGAAAAGATGGAAGGATGACAAAACAAGCTGGTACAAATTATGAAGGATTAACAGTTGAACAAGCGCGTGAAAAATTTGTAGCTTATCTAAAAGAAAATAATTTATTAGAAAAAGAGGAAGATATCATACAAAATGTTGGCACTTCTGATAGATTTGGCGATATTGTAGAATCTATCCCTATGACACAATGGTTTGTAGATGTAAATAAAAAAATTCCTCATAAAAATAGAAGTTTGAAAGAATTAATGAAAGAAGCTGTTTCAAGTGGTCTCAATAATGATGATACAAAAAAAATCAATATAACTCCAAGTCGATTCGAGGATACTTATTTTTCTTGGATTAATAATTTAAGAGATTGGTGTATTTCAAGACAAGTTTGGTGGGGTCATCAAATCCCTGTATGGTATAAAGATGATGATATTTTTGTTGGAGATAAATCACCTGGAGATGATTGGGTGCAGGACCCTGACACACTCGACACTTGGTTTTCATCTGGACTTTGGACTTTTTCCACACTTGGATGGCCAGAGGAAACAATTGATTTCAAAACATTTCATCCTACAAATTGGATGCAAATGGGTAGAGATATTTTATTTTTTTGGATGGCTCGCATGATTCTTATGACAACTTATACACTTGATACTATACCGTTTAAAAATGTATATATTCATGGAATGCTTAAAGATAAATCTGGCAAAAAGTTTTCAAAATCTGCTGGTAACACTATGGATCCAATAGATGTAATTGCAAAATATGGTGCGGATTCTCTGCGACTAAGTCTTACGACTGGAATAGCTCCTGGCAATGATTTAAAAATTTATCCAGAAAAAATAGAGAGTGCTCGAAATTTTACTACAAAGTTATGGAATATTGGGCGTTACATAAATTCTTCTGCGGACAACTATACTGAATTTACAAATGACACCACCCTATCTTCAGCCGATGCTTGGATACTATCTGAATTAAAAAGAGTAATATCTCAAATAACAAAAGATATTGATGAATACAACTTTTCTCATGCAAGTGAAATACTTCGTACATTTACTTGGAGCTATTTTGCTGATTGGTATGTTGAAATTCACAAAATTGAAAAAAACGATGCAATACTTATACATGTCTATAAGACGCTCTTAAAACTATGGCACCCTTTCATACCATTTATTACAGAAACAATTTGGCAAGAAATGTTTGATGAAGCCAAATTACTAATGATTACAAAATACCCTCAAAGTTCAGATTTTGACATGCAATTAAATGAAAATAATAATTTTGACTTGATTCAAGAACTTATAACACACATCCGTAACATTCGAGCAACATTTAAAGTTCCTACAAATACGAATGTTGATATCACAATCATAACTTCAGCAAATGATTACATCACATCACAAAAAACTCTCATAAAAAAACTTGCAAATGTCAAAAACATCACAATGCAAAAAGACGACTCCCTCCAAAAAACATCAGCGTCAGCTGTATTTAAAAATGTTAAATTATATGTTCATCTTGCAAACATCATTGACATTGACAAGGAAAAACAACGCCTACAAGATGAGATAAATAATACCAAAAAATATATTGACAATGTAAAGAAACGACTTGCTAGTGAACAATTTACTCAAAAAGCACCTGCTCACATAGTTGAGACTGAAAAAACTAATTTGAATGTAGCTCAAAATAAATTAGACAAGCTTTCGGAAAATTTAAAAAATTTGAATATATAATTAGATGAAATTTATTGAAACATTATTTTTGGGTATACTGATTGCTTGCACAGCTCTCATTGTACAGGTATTCATTACTATTATTGCAGAATTGTTTTTTAGAACAGATATAACATTCCAGTATTTACCTACTGATTCCATTTGGCACATTGGGTTTATTATGATTATAGCAGCAGCAATTGAAGAAGGATTACGTTATCTGATTATTAAAAAAAGGACTTCTCAACATATAAATAATAACTTATCTATATTTATTCATGGCTCATTACTTGGTATTGGATTTGCAAGTTTTGAAATGCTTCTTGCATCACTTAGTCAAACAATTTCAACATCTGATATACCCATGATTATCTCAGTATTTACAATACATATCACATTAAGTATATTTTTATTGTACTTTATAAAACCTAAAAATCAAATTATTGCAGAATTACCTTTTTTATTTATTAGTATCATATTTCACACACTTAGTAATTTAGCATTATTTTATTTTTTCTTGTGATTTTTTTATATACAATATGTAACTATTTTTTTCTCTGTAATCTCCTACATATCTAGTCACCCCAAAATTATTTCCTTCGCTTGCAAGAAAATGTATATTATTTTATAATAAAGTTATAAGTTTACATTATCTAATTAAAGTTAAATTGATTATGAAAAAAGAAAAAAAATCATTTCTAAACAGATTTTCTGGCGGTGGACAAAATGAAACCGAAGAACAACCAATGTCAATGCCAGTATATACTGAAGATACAGAAACACAAATG
>JALWAF010000007.1 GCA_027016355.1 Candidatus Moraniibacteriota bacterium
TTTCTCCTAGAACTATTGAAAATATTCCATTTTCTATTGCTATAGTTTTTGCTGTTGGGGCTCCACATGTTCCTCTTGCACTCCATAGACATGTTCCTCCTGAGCTTGCGTCGTATATTGTTATAGTGAAGTCGTAGTTTCCGTCTGGGACTGCTACATTATTAGTATCTGTTAATTTTCCATGATATGTTAGTTCATGATCTGGGGCTGCTAATACGTTTAGAGTTACTGAAATAAATAAAATAGATAGAAATGTTATCATTTTACCTTTGTGTTTTGATATGAAATTTGAAAAAGTATATTTAGACTGTTTTTTGTTCATCACCCATTTATTACTTTTTTATTTTTGTTTATTTATTATAGCATAGGTTTTTGATTTTGGGGTAATCTTTTAGTTTATTTTTCTTTTGCAAAAATTTTACTTATTTTTATTCCTTATGATTTAACTATTCCTTTTCATTTTGAGATATATCAATTTTCTTATTAATTTTACGCCTCTTATACACTTGTCTTGCTATAACAATTATTATCCCTATAATTCCAATAAAAACCAATGGGAAAAAATATCCCATTACATAATCTAATTTGATATGTCTTGCCCCTGCACCATCTACAAAAGTAACTTGTGCCTTGTACAATCCAAATAATGATGGAATTTGTTTTATATTTGAAAATGTAAATTTTTTACCAGGGAAAACAAAGTGTTTATCATATACATATAATTGTTCATTTTTTGTAAATATATTACGTACTTTTACCTCACCATATGGTACATAATGAATATTTCCTGTATTTTCAAATTCTGCAACATAATTAATCAAACCTGATGTTAACAAGGGAATATCAAACTTATTAATCTTACCATCTGCATGTATATCACCTTTAACATTAATGAGAGTATGCACACCAATTTGTCCTTGAACTTTCACTGTATCATCATCTTTTGACGTAGCACGAAAAAGTGCAACGCCCCTATGACTACCAATTGATACATTATTTGGCACATTTACATCAAATACTACCTCCTTCACTTTTCCAGGTTCCAAAACAATATTTTTATCTCTAGGACTAATCCATTCTTTTACACCATTATTTCCATCATTATTATCAAGTAACTTTACTGCATTATCATCTCCTAATGCATAATCCATTACATCAACTTCAATTTCCTGTCTCTCGTTAGAAATATTTTTAACATTCACAATAAAGTTTTGTGATTCACCTGCATTTACATCGAATACAATAGCCGTTTGATCTACTGCAATACCAATATTGCCAGCTGATACCATGAAAGGCATTGCAAACATGACACTACATATATATAAATAATATATTATCTTTCTTATATTCATATATCACAATTCATTTTTAATAATATATCTCAGTATAGCACACATATTATTTTATTTCTTGTCTTTTTATAATTGCAAATTTTTTGTTAAACATTTTCCAACTGATAAATATTAAAAATATAATACCTATAATTATAACTGTCGTTTTCCATGGAATAACAAAAAATGT
>JALWAF010000008.1 GCA_027016355.1 Candidatus Moraniibacteriota bacterium
GGTTGTAATTGTAATAAATCATCAAGGCCATAATTTAATGGCTGTTGATTTGTTTTTACTCTAGTATCAGAATAGGTTGTCCAGGCATTGGCACGACCTTGTCCAGCAGCTGAGGCGGTGTTTGGAAGTTGGAGGCGGTAGGTTGGATCTATCAGTCCGACACCAACATTTGCACCTTTTATAGTTAACGGTCTATCAGTTGTCCATGTACTACCAGATCCGCCATTCCATAGAAAATACATCCTTCCTTCATTATTATGTATCCAATATGAATCTCCATCATCAGTATCAGATAATTGTAATTGTGCATTTGTTCCACTAATACGTTCTTCTGTCACATTATCTGAACTTATTTCCAATTTTGCGCCTGGAGTTGTTGTTCCAATCCCTACACGCCCCGTACTCTTATCAATAAACAAATCATCTCCATTAAAAGCAATATCTCCATTGGTAGTTGAGTCAGTGCCAAAGTTTAAGATATTGTTTGTTGTGTCATATCCGATAGTTCCTTCATCTGTTGCAGTAGAACCAATATGAAGTGTTTGAGGTCCTAAATATAAATCTTGCCATCTATGAGTTGAATCTCCTAGGTCATATGTGTCATCTGTGGTTGGGATGATATTTACAGTTGTGTTTAAATTACCACTTGTATCAAAAGTTGCTCTTGTTGTATTGTTTGTTTCAAAAGCTAAACCATAGTTATCATTAGTTCCTACAATACTTAAAGCTCCATAGGTATTTCCTCCTTGAGCATGATAAGTACCTCCACTTCCATCTGCTTGCCAAGTTAAATTTCCTGCTCCATCGGTTTTAAGTATTTGTCCATTAGTTCCATCTGTATTTGGAAGTGTGTAAGCTCCGATTGTTAAAGTATCTGTAAATCTTCCAGTACCTGTTACATCTAAAGTTTCTGATGGAGTAGTTGTGCCAATGCCGATGTTGCCATCATCAAAATACGCATCAGATTCTGAGTCTTGCCAAATGTCTAATTTGGTTTTAGTGTTATCAGCATTTACATAATATAAATGTCCTTCAAAATTTGTATCTGGGTAAGGTGCACTTGGCGGAGTGAAATTTGAACTCCACCTTGCTAGATTTTTTGTGTATCTTAATTCGTCAATATATCCATTATTAAAAATCGAGCCATTTGTCATTGTTGTATCTCTGGCTCCGTTATATTTACCGCCACTCATTATATTAACATGTCTAGGAACATACAACCTAACATTGGAAAAAGTATTAGCCCCATGATTAGCTGTATCTGCAATTTCTAATGCACTTTCTATTCCATTGATAAAAATTTTTGGCTGATTAGACATTGATTCAACTACAATATGATTCCATTGTCCATCTGGTACGGTGTCTGCACTCCTATAGTGCATATACCCACTTGAACCATCTGTTGATAAATTACCGGCAACAATATGAACTTTATCATCTGTACGCACAGAAATAGTAAGTCCAGCTCTATTAGCTGTAACTGAACCAGTTCCCGACCCGGGGGCACCAAGTGCATATAGCGTATAATCATAATTTTGGGAACTATCAGAGTATATCCAACCCTCAACAGTAAAATCCTCTGCACCTTTGGCAGAAGTACTTTCACTTGAAGAAAAATATAAATCAGAACCGACAACATCTATCTCTAAATTAGAACTGCCATCGAAAAATATTGATGTGTTACCAAATTTCTCTTGGTCAGTTTCATGATGAGTGGATCCATGCGACAATATACTGTGTGCTAAATAAGATGAGTCTACAAAAGTAGTATTTCCGTCTGTACTATCTGAATGTAATAAAAATTTTGTATTTAAATCAGAACCAGCTGTTGGCACACTTTTTGCAAATAATTTACTGAAACCACTTGTGGATACAAGGTCTGCATCTAACTCCTCAAGTGACATTCCTCCAGCGAGAGTTAAGCTTTCATTTGGATTATTTACTCCTATTCCCAACCTATTATTCGCATCATCCCAAAAAAGATTTGAACCATCTGCTCCAAAGGCTCCTGAATTATTAAATTGAATAGCACCATTAGCTCCGGCTGGGGTTCCACTTTCATCCGCCTGCCAGGTTAAAACTCCACTTCCATCAGTCTTAAGAACTTGCCCATTGGTTCCATCAGTGTTTGGAAGTGTATACGCCCCTATTGTTAGAGTGTTTGTAAATCTTCCAGTGCCTGTTACATCTAGTTTGTAAGATGGGGATGTATTTCCTATTCCTACATTTCCACTTGTATTAACCCAAAAAGCTGTTTGATTTCCCCCAGCCATTCCCGCATCTATTTGCAATAAAGCGACATTATCTTCAGAAACTTGACGCGTCTTGCCATCAATTAATAATCCTGGAGAACTATTGTTTAATGCTGCTTTAATATGTAGTCGATGTGTTGGATTAGTAGTGCCCGTTGCTATTCCTAATCTATTGTTCGCATCATCCCAAAAAAAATTTGAACCATCTGCTCCAAAGGCTCCTGAATTATTAAATTGAATAGCTCCATTAGCTCCGGCTGGGGCTCCATTCATTGTTGCCCAACTTACACTTCCTGTTCCGTCAGTTTGCAAAACTTGACTAGCTGTTCCATCAGTATTTGGTAAAGTGTAACCCCCTATCGTTAGAGCATCAGTAAATCGTCCAGTACCAGTAACATCAAGTTTGTAGGAAGGGGATGCGTTATTAATACCAATATTTCCTGAGGAATTACTTGCATAAAATGTCACTGGATCTGTTGGATTATGTCCCCTTGTAATACGAAAATCATTTAAGCCGGATTCCAATCCGATCCATGCGCCATTATCTGTTGTGCCCCAATTAACCCAATGACTTGAACTTGCATTACTGACAGTTGAAAAGAAACTTGCCATTCCAGTTGGCGAACCGACAGGAAGAAGTGTAATGCCAACATAACGATTTCCTCCCGTAGCAATATTTCCAGTAATACCCAACTGATCTCCATTATTAGTACTATCCCTATTCCAAAAATTAATTCTGTTTCCACCCACACCGCTATTAAGAGCAATGTATCCACCACTGGCCCCTATAGACGACGATAAGTCCGTATCTATGCCGACCATATTATTTAAATCCAGTGCATACTGTGGACTACTCGTTCCAACCCCTAACCTCTTATTCGTATCATCCCAAAAGAGATTTGAACTATCTGCTCCAAAAGCTCCGGAATTGTTAAATTGAATAGCTCCGTTGGCTCCGGCTGGAGCTCCTCCTCCTGATGTCAAAGATACCCAACTTGTTCCATCATATCCTTCAAAGTCTGTACCTGTATATCTAATGGTTCCAGCATTTGTTTCTGTTGTTGTTCCTATATTTATTGCTCCATCCACTGTTAATGCCTCTAATACTGTTGCAGTTCCTACTCCAACTCTTCCTGATGCTGTATCAACATAAAAATCATTATTATTAACTGAAAAAACTCCTCCTATATCTAATCCTCCTTGTTTTAATTGATCCGTTGCACTTGTATCAATATAATTATCAGCTGTGAGTCCATTTAATCTATATGTATTTAATGCAAATCCTGTTGGAGTTATTTTTCTTCTTGGGCTCATTGATGGGTTTGAACCTATTTTTACATCTAAATAGTAGTTATCATCAAAGTTTAATGAAGATAATGAATTATCTCCACTTTCTCCTAGAACTATTGAAAATATTCCATTTTCTATTGCTATAGTTTTTGCTGTTGGGGCTCCACATGTTCCTCTTGCACTCCATAGACATGTTCCTCCTGAGCTTGCATCGTATATTGTTAGGGTAAAATCATAGTTTCCGTTTGGTACTGCAGTATTAAGTGTTGCATCTGTTAGTTTTCCATGATATGTTAGTTCATGGTCTGGGGCTGAAAATGAATTATTAACTACTGCAAAAGTAAAAATAAATAAAATAGATAGAAATATTATCATTTTACCTTTATGTTTTGAAGTAATATTTGAAAAAGTATATTTAAACTGTTTTTTGTTCATCACCCGGTTATTACTTTTTTATTTTTGTTTATTTATTATAGCATAGGTTTTTGATTTTGGGGTAATTTTACAATCATAATTGTACTTGGGATTTTTTACAAAATTAATTTTAAAGTGTACAATCTTATATATGTTTTGGCTTATATTTCGTACAACTATATATATTTTATTATTTGGAACCATTTGGTTTGGTGGTAGATTTTATATTACATCTGACTTAAATGACAATCTACACAAACTGACTCCTAATACATTATTTGTCAATCAATCAATCTTAAAAGATTCCGAACTCTCTCAACAACAAAATGGATCCTTTACTTATCCATTTGCGACTATCAATCAAGCTATATCTTTTGCAAAAACAAATCATCCAATGACAATCATAGTAAACCCCGGAATATATCATGAGACTATTGTCCTACCTGACGAAACAACACTTTTTGGGATTAATGATGTAATAATAACAACAAAAAGAGAGGAAAATAAAACTATTGTAATTCCAAAAAATAATACATCTTTGATAAATATTATCTTAGACGGAGGCAATCATGGAATTAGCATACCCAAAAAAACAAAAATAAGACTATATAACGTAACAATAAAAAATGCAAAAAAATACGCACTTGAAATGGATAAAGACGATGAAAAACGTGATAGCCATAATAATCTTACCCCCACATATGACATACTTTATAAAACCAAAGATGAAATTTCTAAAATTCCTCTCGTACGTATAAGCAAGTCTCTCATCACACAAAACAATATACAAGGATTATACTTGGCTGATGGTCGTGTAGAAATAGAAAATACTTTAGTTACACATAATGGTGAAGAAGGTATTGATTTACATCCTCATCTTTATGCAACAATAAATAATGTTGTATCTAAATATAATGGAGAAAGTGGGTTAGAATCTGAAATATATGATAACATCGTAACAATAACAAATAGCACTTTTGACAATAATCTAAAAAGTGGAGTTGCATTTATAACACATATAGGGACTGGAAAAATAATATTAACTAATAATACGATTACTCAAAACAAAAAATATGGGATGAGATGTGCTCTGCACAAAAAAAGACCTACTAGTCCAAGGCCATTTTTTCAAACAACTATAAAAAGAAAAAATAATATTTTTGATGAAAACATTCCTGCTGCCATATCTCCTGAAGCTTGCTATACATTTTAATCCAACAATTCCCCGAGTCTTGACTCGGGGTCAGCAAGTAGTTTGCGGAACATCATAAGATGAGGGAAAGTTTGAAAACCGTAGGTTTTCGAGATATGGGGAACATAGGGTCATATAAATTTGATTAGTAATAAGTACTATCAGAGACCCTATGTTC
>JALWAF010000009.1 GCA_027016355.1 Candidatus Moraniibacteriota bacterium
ATGTACTGCAAATGGTACATGTGCCAAAGCACCAAAAATAGCAGGTTCACGCTCACAATGTAAAAGCACATGTAATTCAAATGCAGATTGTACAAGTGGACGTATAATTGAGACTAGACCATAAAAAGTACAAAAAACTAAACATAATAAAAAACGGATTTGTAGTCCGTTTTTAGTTTTTTGATTTTTATGTTATACTGAAAAGGTAAAATAAATTGTAAAAAATACATATGAAAAAAATATCTTTTGCACTAGCATTTGTGCTATTATTGTGTACAACTAGTAATGCTTTTGCCCAAAACAACTCAGATATTGTAGATTCATCAGTGAAAGTGATTGAAGGCAATAGTGATGACATTGTTGCTAATGTTGATTTTGAAAAAGTAACTATAGAACAAGATAAAAAAGATAATAGAAAGATGACTATTTCCTTTGATATAGTCAACCATCATACAAAGGTATTATCCAATCTTGTTAATTCAGTGCAAGTATTAAAAGGACAAAGAGTTATTTATGAGGAAGTTATGCCAGGAACAGCAACAATCGCTCCACAGAGTTCTGTAAAAGAAATTATTCATTTTACTGTTCCAAAATTTATAGGAGGAGATGTATCTTTGCGTATTATGGGAGCAGATCGTACAGGTTTAGTGCTAGAAGATTACATTGTTGATAATATTAATTTACCTCAACAAGATACAAAGAGTATTACAATACATGATTGTTCATTGTTTGTAAATGCTAAAGAACAGTTTTTACTTTCCGATGGAGTAGATATTAGTCCTCAAGAAAAATTATCCATTGAGTGTGATGTAGATAATGACTCTGATCAAGATATTACATATACTCCTGAAATAAATATATATGCAAAATCAATTTACAGCGGAAAAGTAGAAAAAACATGGAAAGGAAAAGAAGAAATATTTACCAAACAATCGACAAAAACAGTCAATTTTGAAATGCCACTTCCACAATCACCGGGGTATTACGATGCAAGGCTTAATTTTTTAAATGATAATGATAAAGTAGCAACAGGAGTTGTGGCCCATTTTGTTTTACAAGGTCAATCAGCTTCTTTGAGCTTTGTATCATTTGATAAACAACAATACAAGAAAGGAGATACAATTACCGCCAAAGTACTCATAGCCGGTTCAGCAGATTCTTTTCCGGGCGCTCGCAATCAAAAATCTCTACAACCAAAAAGTATAACATTAAAAGGCTCTATTGAATCTGAAGGTAAAAAATGTGCAGAGGATATTGAAAAAGATATTTCCGGAAAAGACGGCACATATAATGTCATAATTGAGAAAAAAGCAACTAGAGATTGTAAAAAACCGGTAGCAAGTATTGCACTTTATGATGAAAATGGTCAATTACTTGATAGCAATGAATACAAACTTCATACGGAAACTAAAAATGTTGTAAAACAATCTTCATCACAAAGCAATAATAGTAAAACATTGTTCAAAACAATAATGCTTATTTTAGCTCTCTTGTTCATAATATCATTAGCAACATGGTTAATTTATTTAACAAAAAAACATCACAGTGGCAGTATTGGACTATTTGTTTTGATAATGACTCTTGGTATTTTAATAGGCGCTCATAGTGTACATGCAGGTGTTACTGTGCAGTGTGGTCCAAGTAGTTTGAATGATCATGGATATTGTTATTATGATGTCAGTCCAACCGGAGATTGTTCTACAATGCGTGGCGAAGCACGAATTAGTTGGAATGTGTGTCAAAATCACAAAAGAAGTCTTGAGATTCAGTGGAGACCAACTGTTAATGATCAGTTTGAGTCTTTGGTAAAGGGTTCTGAAATTTATGTCAGACAATGTAGTAAAAAAACTGATAATTTTGGGAATATTTGCTATACAAAACGCGCTGGAAAATGTAAAAATAAATATTCTCCTTTAGGACATTGTCCAAGTGATGCATATTTAGCACACGATCTCTGGGGAACTCCAATCCCACAAAAAGTACAAGGAGGTAATTGTATTAAGGATAGTGGTTGTGATAAGACATTTTATGGATTTGCCTGTCCAGAATGTAATAATATAAAAGATTATAACAATAAATTTTATGAAATAAGTAATGGTATGCCAGGGTGGGGTTTAAAAAGTGCTCAGGTAACAAAAGTTGTTGGCTCAGGTAATCATGTAGCAAGATTTCGTTTTATGTTTCGAGATTTAAAGGATCATAAAGATGATACGGATGTTTATTACAATGCACCATATACGGTTCCACAATGTCCACCTGTTAATGGGCAATGTTCTTCTGCAAGTCCATATACATATAATGCAAGTCAAACAACATGGCCTGCAGCAGCAAATAATCCAACATATTTTTGCGCAAGTGGTACACCAACAATTACACCAACACAAAGTAATTTTCCAAACTACGGTCAAACAACATCATGGGATTGCATAGGCAAAAATGGAGGCACATCAACACAAGGTGGTGCATGTAAGGCAACACGTCAGATGCCAACAGCACATTGCATTGCAGGAGAAAGGCCTGAAACAAACACAAAACCAACAACAAACCTCTGTCCACCAAATCACACAGCAAGTGATCCACAAATTGTGAGTAATCAGTGGCAGTGGACCTGCACTCACAATGTAACAGGTGCAACTCCACAATTTGCAACATGTACAGCACCAATTCCAGGCGCAAAATGTGGAACCGCACATACAGATGATCCCAATAACACAACAAACACAAAACCAACAATAAATTTATGTGCAAAACAAGGACAAGGAGTATGTAGTTGGCCAGGTAATACATTGCCTGATGTCTCACTTCAAAATGATGGTTGGTGGCATTGGCAGTGCACACATGATATGCAAGCATATCCACAAACAGTTGATTGTCATGCTCCAACATGCCTAGCAAATATGCCAATAAACTACACAACCCCAGTAATTATCTCAGACGATATGAAAACAATGATTTCTCTTAATTGTCCAGGAACTAATTCGAGTAATAAATTATGTTGCAAAATTCACAATACTGCACAAGGTGCTGACCATGAGATTACAATGTGTACAGGAGACCCTGCAAAGGAAGTAAAAATTATAGAAGGAGCAGAAAACAAATTTTATGCAAAATGTTGGTTTAGTGGCAATGGCAATGGAAATGGCAATGGCAATGGAAATGGAAATGGAGGTGATAATTCTGTAGATAAATCTTTCACAGTACAAACAGCATGTATAGAATCACAATGTACAGCAAACGGCACATGTGCCAAAGCACCAAAAGCAGCAAGTTCACGCTCACAATGTAAAAGTACATGCAATTCAAATGCAGATTGTACAAGTGGACGTATAATTGAAACAAGACCATAAAAAGTACAAAAAACTAAACACAATAAAGAACGGATTTGTAATCCGTTCTTTTGTAGTAATACAAGTTTGACAAGTGTGGGGTATTTGCTTATGGTTGTAATAAGGATTTTTTGTTAACTTAACAATTAAAATGAAGGAGTGATAAGAAATGAATAAAAAGGATTTGGATAGTATTAGCCCGAATGACATTGAGCGCATTGGAGTATGTGCTGAACAAAGTGCAAATGATTGTAATTTTGAACTTGGTGAATTATGTAAATTTTGTTCTGTATGGATAGACAAAAATGTGCCACGGAATTGTCCATGGGTACGGAAAAAATAGGGAGGAGAAAAAATAATGCAGAAAAACATTGATAAAAAGAGTTTAACAGCACTTTCAGAACGTGATCGGCAGCTGTATAATCGTACACTCGGGAAAATGGATGTGTGGCAATATTTAGAGAGCTGTGGTGTAGCCCTTGAAGGACACTTTGTTTTTTCGGGTGGCGGTCATGGAAATGTTTATATTAATATTCGTGATCTCAAAACCATTACATTACTTTCGCCCGTAGCAATGCAAATCGCTTGGGATGTTAGACAAATTGAATTTGATGTAATCATTGGCACACCGCATGGAGCTGATACGTTGGCTGTACTTGTTGCATATTACTATACGCTATTTGCTGAGAAAAATGTGGAAGTGCTCAAACCACTCAAAAGTGACAGTGGTTTGGTATGGTACAAAGATCATGGAACTCGAGTAAAAGGTGCGCGCACTTTGCAGATTGAGGATGTGATTAATTCTGCAGGAAGCTTGATTGAAACTGCTCAATTTATCGGGCAGTCACATGGGGTACTTTTGTTAATCTATGCTGTTTGTAATCGGCGTAGTGATAAAAATCCAGGTTTATTTAAATTGAGCGAAAAATTTGGTGCAAAAGTATTTGCATTAACTGAAGTTGATGCAGCTAACTATAGCGTTAATGTTCCACTTGATATCATAGGACAATGCCCACTGTGCAGAGACGGTGTTCCTATTGATACACGTGTAGGACATGGTGCAAAATTCCTTGCACAGATTGAGGATGTATATCCCAATTTGTACAATAAATTAAGATCGTAACAAATAAAGATTAATTTAACAGAGGTGACTAAGATGGCAGGACGTGAAATAGCATTGGCAACCCATGTGAAAATTTCAAAAGATGGTTTCAGAGAAAAATTACGACTCAGGCAAAAAAGTGTTAATTCACTTGTTTGTGTAGGGCTAGATCCGTTGCCAGAGAAACTTCCGCGATGTTTACGGCGTAAATTTTTCCTTTCACGAAACTGGAAGGCTATTGCTCAATGGATGATAGACATTGTCGACGAGACAGCACCTTATGCATCAATGTACAAACCACAGAAAGCGCATTATGAAGCTATCCCAAATGGAGATAAAATTTTGCGTGCTGTTGTGGCGTACATTCATGAGTTTTATCCAGACATTCCAGTATTTCTTGATTGTAAACGTGGTGACATTGGCAGGACACAACAGCGTTACAAAATTGCACATTTTGAAATTGATGATGTTGACGGTATGAATTTCTCACCATACATGGGGAGCAGTTGCATGGCGCCATTATTTGACCCTGTTCATGCAGGACGAGCAATCGTGGGGCTTTGTTATACCAGTAATCCTGAAGCACGTGAAGTGCAGGATATCATTTGTGCTGATGGGCGACCGTATTGGCAACATATGGCGGAAAAAATTCATAGTTGGGCGTATGAGATTGGCGTTAATGAAAATGCCGGACTTGTAATGGCAGCTGCCTATGAAAATCCAAAAGGGTCGGGAGAAATTTTTTCACAACACTTGTCACAATGTCGTGAAATTGTTGGATCTGATATGTGGTTTTTGATTCCAGGAGTTGGGAAGCAGAAAGGATTTGTACGAGAGACTGTTTTCGCTTCGTATGTTGGCGAAGGATCAATTGCAATTAATTCCAGTTCTGGAATTATTTTTGCCAGTAGCGGAAAGGATTATGCACAGGCAGCTGGATGTAAGGCAAAAGAATTACGTGATGAAGGTCGCATAGCATTAAGTGAAATGTAGACGGGATAACCAGTTGCAAAAATTGTAACTGGTTATTTTTAATTTATGATTATGAGCAAACTGCAAATTCAAAGTCTTGCAAAATAAATTAATGTATGTTAAATTTATTTAGTTGACATTTTAGTGCAAAAAAATATTTTTTTGAGCAAAATTTAGTATAAATTTATTTTAATTTTATACTAAGATTTGAAAAGACTTGACAAATATTTTAACTTTGCTATAGTGGTTATTACTGCTCCGAGAAAGAAAAAAACTTTCGTAGACAGAGCGAAATAAGCGAGATAAATTTGGGGAGGTAACTCGTTTTTTTATTTGTTTGAAATTGATTTAAAAAATTGTGCTGAAACATGGTGAAAAAAATGTTTACTTGTTTCCGCAGAATGAGAACTTTCACAATTGCATATAATTTTGATTGATTACATAGTATTTGCGGAAATACATATGTGGTTAAATCAGGAGAAAGCAACAATAGGTTAAGCAATTTCATTGATTTTGGTATAGCGCAAGTTATATCAGCATCAAATGAAAGAACAAACACTCATTCTGATTAAGTAGTATATGAGTTTTCAATTAAGTTTTTCTTAATTGTCAATTCTTTATAGACTTATATCGAAATAAAAGAACAAGGTTACGAAGAGCGTATAGTGGATGCCTTGGTTGATACAAGCGATGAAGGACGTAGTTGGGTGCGATAAGCTTCGGGGAGTTACCAAACAAGCGGTGATCCGGAGATTTCCGAATGGGGAAACCCACTCACTTTATGTGAGTACTCATAACTAAATATATAGGTTATTGAGAGTGCACTCTGGGAATTGAAACATCTTAGTACCAGAAGGAAAAGAAATTAATTAAAGATTCCGTAAGTAGTGGCGAGCGAACGCGGATGAGTCTAAACCATTTTCTTTATGGAGATGGGGTTGCGAGGTAAACGGACTAGCTTAGAGCTGGGCCGATTAGTTTTTCTTAGTAGAACACTCTGGAAAGTGTGACCATAGAAGGTAATAGTCCTGTAAACGAAAAGAAAAAATAATAGGTGAGTTTATTCTCAAGTAGGGCGGGACCGGTGAAATCCTGTCTGAATCTGGGAGCACTAACTTCCAAGACTAAATATTGTATCAGACCGATAGTGAACTAGTACCGTGAGGGAAAGGTGAAAAGTATCCCGTAGAGGGAGGTGAAATAGAACTGAAACTATATGCTAACAAAGAGTTGGAGCCCCTCACCCAAATTATTTTAATTTATGTACAAAATATATATGCATTATGTTTATGTATTACAAGCAATTGATGATGTAGAAAATTTTTACGTTGGCTGCACGAGTGATTTAAAAAGTCGTTTTAAATCTCATAATGATGGTCAAAATAAATCTACAAAAGCACATAAATGGAAGATTGTTTATTACGAGGCTTGGATGACATTAAGTGCTGCACGCACAAGAGAATATCGTCTGAAGCATTGTGGTAAAACAAAATATCAATTGATTAAAAGAATTAAAGAAAGTTTAGAATAATTTGGGTGAGGGGTGACAGCGTGCTTTTTGCAGAACGACCCAGCGAGTTAGTTTTGTATGGCTTGCATAAGTTACTATGTAACAGATGCGCAGTGAAAGCGAGCTGTAACAGGCGAATATGTCATACGAACTAGACCCGAAACCGAGCGAGCTACGCATGAGCAGGGTGAACACAATGTAAAAATTGTGGGAGGCCCGCACCCACTGATCGTGCAACATCAGGGGATGACTTGTGTGTAGAGGAGAAATTCCAATCGAGCTCGGCAATAGCTGGTTCTCTCCGAAATAGCTTTAGGGCTAGCGTTGTTTAATTAGTCATGGGAGGTAGAGCTACTGAATGAGTTTCCGCCGCAAGGTAGGTCACTCAACCAAACTCCGAATGCTCATGACCGTATTACAGCAGTTAGAACTGCGGGGCTAAGCTCGTAGTTCAAAAGGGAAACAGCCCAGACCACAATCTAAGGTCCCTAAATTCATACTCAGTGGGAAAGGAAGTGAGACTTCATAGACACCTAGGAGGTTGGCTTAGAAGCAGCCATCCTTTAAAGAAAGCGTAACAGCTCACTAGTTTAGAGGTCTTGCGCCGAAAATATAACGGGGCTTAAGTATGATACCGAAGATGTGGATATCGTGCACGGCACTTAAATTTTAAATTGTAAATTTAAAATTTTAATTGAATGACAAAATTATTTAATGTTTTAAACATTAAAAATTTAAGCATTAAAAATTCATTTGAAATTAAAAATTGAAAATTTGAAATTAGAGTGCTTTGCACGATGTGGTAGGAGAGCGTTCCATTCACACCGAAGCCGGACGGGCGACCGCCGGTGGAGTGTATGGAAGTGAGAATGCTGGGATGAGTAACCGCAATGCGCGTGAGATCCGCGCACACCGAAAATCTAAGGTTTCCTGGGCAATGCCAATCATCCCAGGGTTAGTCGGGCCTAAGGCGAGGCCGAAAGGCGTAGTCGATGGACAGCAGGTTAATATTCCTGCACCGTTTATGTATGCTGACTGGAGTGACGTATTTTAGTAGCTACTGCATGTTATTGGATTCATGTGGATATACTAGGGACGTATAGTAGGAAAATCCGCTATACACTAAGTCCGAGGTATATACAGACGTTCTACTTTGGTAGAATTAATAGTAGTGAGCAGAGTACCTGGAAAAGCTTCTAAGCTTCAATATATAAACGCCCGTACCGCAAACCGACACAGGTAGATAGGGCGAGTAGCCCAAGGTGAATGAGTGAGACCTGGTTAAGGAACTCGGCAAAAAAGCTAGACGTACGTTCGCAAGATGTCTTCCCGACTTTTTGTTAAGTCGGGCGCAGCTAAAGTGCCCTTCCGACTGTTTACCAAAAACACAACTCTCTGCTAACCCGTAAGGGGATGTATAGGGGGTGACACCTGACCAGTGCTGGAACATTAACGGGAGCGGTTCACGCCAATCCCCGAAGTGCCAGTGAACGTCGGCGATAACTATAATCGTCCTAAGGTAGCGAAATTCCTTGTCGGCTAATTACCGACCTGCATGAAAGGTGTAACGAGATGGGAACTGTCTCAACCAGGTGCTCGGTGAAATTGCAATAACGGTAAAGATGCCGTTTACCTACAGCTAGACGAAAAGACCCCGTGGAGCTTTACTATAGCTTGGCATTGAATTAGAGTTTTAGTTGCCGAGAATAGGTGGGAGACTTTGAGACTGTCCTTTTGGGGACAGTGGAGTCGCCAGTGGAATACCACCCTGCTGAAGTTTTGATTCTAACCTTGCACCGTTAGGTGTATTTAATAGAAGAGGAGAATGCATATTAGGCGAATAGTAGAGTTACACATATTAAAATTATTGTGTATTTTTTGTGTTCCTCTGTAATGTGGAGGTTAAAATAACAATATTAATGTAACTAAACAATTCGTCTGATGATAATTTTCTTCTACAAACCATATTAAATATAGCTACCGGTGCAGGAACAGTGCCTGGTGGGTAGTTTGACTGGGGCGGTCGCCTCCTAAAATGTAACGGAGGCGTTTACAAAGGTTGGTTAGGTCCGGATGGACATCGGGCCGATAGTGCAAACGCATAAACCAGCTTTACTGAAAGACATACAAGTCGACCAGTTACGAAAGTAGAAGTTAGTGAACCGACCGAACGCTAGTAGTAGCGCGGAAGATCATCGGATAAAAGTTACCCCGGGGATAACAGGCTAATTCCTCCCAAGAGTTCACATCGACGGAGGAGTTTGGCACCTCGATGTCGGCTCATCTCATCCTGGGGCTGGAGCAGGTCCCAAGGGTATGGCTGTTCGCCATTTAAAGAGGTACGCGAGCTGGGTTCAAACCGTCAACTTGAATTAAAAACGGCGGCCTATGCGAGTAATTGCATATGGAAAAAACTGACTCATATCGGAGAAATCCTTGCACGATAACCTGTAGTGTGATAGGATAATTCCGAGGGAAGTCGTAAATTTTGTCTATGAATAATGTTTTCGCAGCTTATATTGCTGGTTTTTTAGATGCTGATGGTAGTATTTATGTTCAATTAAAGAAAAATACATCGTATAAATATGATTTTCAAATTTATGCACAAGTTGTATTTTGTCAATCTTCCAAACATAAAAATTTCCTTGTGAAATTATGTAAGGAAATTGGATATGGATATGTAAGGGAGCGTAATGATAACATTTCTGAATATATCATTGGAGATTGTGAAGGAATGATGTGTGTTATTGATATCACACTTAAGTATCTAAAATTAAAAAAAGAACAAGCAATATTAATGCAAAAAATTCTTAATCAAAAACAGAATATTGATTCTGCAGATGATTTTGTGAGACTTGCAAAAAGTATTGATCGTTTTCGTGAATTGAATTATTCAAAAAAGCGAATTAATACAGCTGATGTAGTAAAAAAACATTTAATAGAAAAGAATTTATTGACCCCGTAGAGACTTGAATATTTATTATTCAGATTTTGATTGATACGCATTGCGTAAATTATAATCAAAATAACACGTCGGTCTCCCACAATAGTGTGGGATGGTGGTATAGTCCATGCCATTGGTAACAATGGAATTTGAAATAATGCGTGAGACAGGTTGGTCTCTATCTGCTGTAGGCGTGTGTGCTTGAGAGAAGTCTTTCCTAGTACGAGAGGACCGGAAAGAACAAACCTCTGGTGTATCGGCTGTTCCGCCAGGAGCATTGTCGAGTAGCTAAGTTTGGTGTGGATAACCGCTGAAAGCATCTAAGCGGGAAGCCCAACTCGAGATAAGGCACAGATACCCTAGAAGACGACTAGGTTGATAGGTTTTAGATGGAAGCGCTGTGAGGCGTTGAGTCGAGAAATACTAATGTATCATTATAACTTTTTTCTTTTCCGCCAAAGGCGGACCAGTCTTCGGACTGGTATTTCGAAACTTTGTCTTGTTTGTAAATTTATTTATAAGTGATGGCAAAAATCGTCTATAATTGAGTTGACAATTAAGAAGAACGTAATGTTTGATTGAGTTTAATCGCAGACACGTTTCTTTCTCCTGTATTACCCACTGTAGCTCTTTGAGCAAAAGGAGGGTAACTATATATACCTTTGAGATTTTTTGCTGATGAAGGTATAAATTATATGCATATTTTGAATATAGCGTTTCCAGTGTTTTTGGCGATAGGGTCACACCTGATTCCATACCGAACTCAGTAGTTAAGCCTATCAGCGCCGATGGTACCTCTATGAGGGAGAGTAGGTCAATGCTGGAAACAGTGTATTCAAAATAAAAGTTGAGATACCAGCCGAGAGGTTGGTTTTTTGTTTTACAGACATTACTTAAAAATATGCTATAATAGAGAAAAATAAAAATAAAAAATGACAAAAAGATTTTATGCAAAATATATTGTAAATGAAAGGACTATACGTTTAATTACATTTTTAGGGTTTGTTTTTGGATTTTCTGGTGCGCTTCTTACATATATTACATCTTCATATTTCAAACAAGTTATGAACACAGATAATGTGGGCATTTTTTATGTGATTAGCTTTTCAATTATTTTAGTTTCATTGTTTTATCTTAATAAACTTATTGAAGGTTTTGGACGTGCGAGAACTCTTATGACACTTATAACTATGCAAATTGGTGTTCTTTTTATGTTGCAATTTGTAGATATAACAATTGAGGGCACAATATTACTCATGTTGTATACGATTTTGTTTGGTGTTATATCTGTAGTTTTTGATATTGTGTTGGAGGCTTATTCTACAGATGGCAAAACTGGACGTACTAGAGGACTTTTCCTCTCTGTGTATAATTTTGGTTTTTTGATTGGACCATTGGTATCAGTATATATTTTGCAACATTATGGATTTATCGGAATATTCTTTAGCACGATGATTCTTTATATCATTATGTTTTTTGTGATATTCATGGCACTTAATGATATAAAGGGACACATTAAAAAACAAAGCCTTTCTTCTACACAGATAATTATAAAATTTAAAAATAATATAAATTTAACAAAGATATATCTGATCGCATTTGTTCTTAGATTTTTTTATGCAGTAATGACTATTTATATGCCGTTATATTTACGTGATATTGGATTTTCTTGGGGTGATATTGGACTTATTTTTGCAGTTATGTTAATTCCATTTATTTTTGTAGAGTATCCAGCAGGAGTACTTGCAGATAAAAAATATGGTGAAAAGGAGATGCTTTTTATTGGTTCAATTATTGTTATTTTTTCTACTGTTATCATGTATTTTATACATGACCCCATATTATGGGTATGGATGAGCATTTTATTTGTGTCGCGTATAGGGGCAGCACTTCTTGAAGCAATGCAAGATAGTTATTTTTATAAACAAATAGATGAGAATGATGTAGCACTTATTAATTTTTTTCGTTCTACACGGTCCATTGGGTATATTGCAAGTGCTATATTAATAGGTATAACATTATATCTTTTTGATGATATGAGATATATTTTCATTGTTTTGAGTATAATGTTTATTGTAGGATTGTATCCAATTGTTACATTGAAAGATACTTTTCCTGTAACGCAAAGATAAAAAGAGCAATCGAATTGTATCATTTAGACGGTTTATGATATAATTTTATTGTGTAAATAAAAAGAAAATTTTATGAGTAAAAAAGTTATTTTAAGTTTGGCTATAATTGTGTTGGTGTTACCAATTATCGTAATTGCAGCCACAGATGGTACGTATAATATTACAGTTGATAATATTGGGTTTGCTGGAGGGGAAGCAAGTGTTGATGGAACATATAATTTATCTGATACTGTGGGTACGCCACTTGTAGGACTTGGTACTAGCACGAATTATAAAACTCAAGATGGATTTTGGTATATGGTCAATAATACTATTGCACTTGTCTTGGATTCAAATACTAAAGATTTAGGTACAATAACACCAGGCTCACCAAATACAGCAACAACAACTGCAACAGTGACAACTGACGCATGGGGAGGTTATGAATTATTAATCAGTGAAAATCACAGTTTAACTCATACCGTTGATGGTACTACCACAATTGCAGATTATGCAGGAACAATTGCTACACCAACAGCTTGGAGTGGTACGGGACTTGGATTTACTGTAACAAATGGTTCTGGTGTAGCAGCAAAATGGGGCACATCACCAAATAATAATTATGCCGGTATTCCAACGACGGATACAGTTTTTCACGATAAGGGCGGATACACAAGTGGTGGAGATGATACAGTAGTAGAATATAAAGCAGATGTGCCAAGTACACAAAAGTCTGGAACATATACAAATACAGTTACATATACAGCAATTTCAAAGCTGTAGGTGTAGCTACGTTTTTGAAAATTAAAAAAGAGGTTTATGAAACTTTAAATTATAGTTTTTGTGAATCTTGTAGATATTTTTTGAATACGTAAACAAACTGTGGATAACTTTTGTTGGTTATATATTAAATTATAATGTATTATATAAACGAGGTATTTTTGATTAGGTCGATAACAAAAAATCAAAAATAAAAAAGTTGGTTTAATTAAACGAATTTACAAATAAAACAAAAATATGAAATTAAATAAAATAATTGCAGGTACAAGTGCTCTTGCATTATCGTTGTCAATGACAAGTGTGGCACTTGCTGCAGATGCAGGACCAGAGGTTATAGATTTTACAGTTAATGTGCAAGATACTATTTCTATGACATGTCATGAACATGGTCAACTTGATGCTGATAAGAGTATTGATTTTGGTACAGTAACAGCCGGTACCCCAGTATTTGGCTCATCAGACTGTGATGTTACAACAAATGATGAAAATGGTTATTATTTAAAAATGGTAAATGATAACGGTGCAGGTGAAACAATGACAGACCCCAATGGTGTAACATCTGATATTACAGACACATTAGCAGCATTTGATTGGGGAAATGGTGATGGAGCTGGAGGTGTTCCAACATTAGTTGCGTGGGGAGCTAATACAGGAGTCGGATTTACAATTGCTAGTGCTCCAACCAAAGAATCACAATTTGGTTCGTCAACAACATGTGTTGACACAATAAATCATAATTTTGGAGGAGTTCCTGCCACTGCAGAGCCAATTATGAGACATCAAAATTATTCAGCAACTGAGACGACAACCACAACTTGTTATATCTTGGATGTAACAGCAACTCAAGAATCAGGTGTTTATACAGGAAGTGTTACATATACGGTAACTAGCGATGCTTCAAGCGTTACGGACATAGATGCTATAAACTCTTAAGTTGAATTATTTTATTCTTCTTAACATTTTTGTGTGTTGAGAAGAATATAAATGATTTAATAATAGATGAAAATAATATTAATTAATAAATAAAGCTTTGTATAATAATCAGTGTAGAGGATTTTTATGTTGGAGAAGATGGATCTGAACCATTGTTTTTTGTGCCAGATGATAAACATCCAAGAAAAAATAGAGATGTTATTAATTGGATAACATTGCCAGAAAATTTTGTTTTAGCGCCCGGTGAGAGTAAAAATATTGATTTTGTAGTGAGCGTGCCAAGTGGTCAGCCAACAAATGGATATTATGGAAGTATATTTTTTGAGGCAAGTGATTTGGAAAAAAATGATAGTATACCAAAGTCTAATACAATGGGTATAAATTATAGAATAGGGTCACTTGTTATAATGTCAATTCAAGGTGACGAGCCTATGAAAATTGATGGAGAATTACAAAAATTTTATACAACACAAAAAGTTTTTTGGACTACACCCGCAAAAATGAAAGTAGAAACGATTAATACAGGTAACATCCATTATCCCCTATTTGGAAAAATTGAAATCAATAAGTTTGGTAAAAAATTTCATGTCATAGAATTAAAACCTCAGTTAGTATATCCTGATATAGTTAAAAATTATGAAGAAGATATGGAGTTTGGTATATGGGATTTTGGCAGGTACAATGCACATTTATCAATGTGGTCGCAAGATAAAACTGTAAAATTTGAACAAGATGTGTCATTTTGGGTCATACCATGGAAAGGATTGCTAATAATTATTGGTAGTGTAGTGGGATTAATTATTATTGGTATATTGTTTAAAAAGTACGTTCATATTGGTGCAAAACCTATAAGAAGAGATTAAAGAATAAAATAAATATATGTAATTTTTATTGTAAAATAAAATTTTGTGATATAATAATATATACTTACTTGAAAATAAAAATAATATAAATTAATTAAAGACAAAAATATGAAAAAAATTATAGTAGGAATGAGTGTAATTATATTTTCACTGTCAACAACTAGTATAACATTTGCTGCAGTGGATACGGACGGGGTTAATCTTTCAGCAACAATCGGTGAAAGCATGACGCTTGCTTGTGGTGCTGATGTAGATATTGATGGAGGTGGTAGCGTAACAGCAGGTACTCCAGAATCGAATTCTACAACATGTACTGTTACAACAAATGATAATGATGGATATAATTTGCAAATTGCAGATGATAATGCTGGAAGTGATGCATTGGTCAATGGATCAAATACAATTACTGATAAAACAGCTTGGGATCCAACTGCAGCAGCTGGAAATGGTAATGCAGTGGCTTGGTCAGGTACAGGGCTAGGGTTTAGTGTATATGCTTCAACAGCAACAAAAAATACTACGTGGTGGGGAACTGGATCAGCGTGTCATGATGCAAATAATAAGTATGCAGGATTACCAGATAGTGCTACAAATATCATGGAGCACACCGCATACTCAAGTAGTAGCACCACAACAAGTATTTGTTATCGAGTAGATGTGCCTGCAACACAGGCTTCAGGTGAATATTCTGGTTCAGTTACATACACTGCAACAGGTCGTCCATAATCTAGACACGTTTTTATTCTTTGAAATTTTTTAGATAAAATTTTAAATAAACATTACAAAAGAAAATGAGATATTACTTTTGAATACATGTATGTGATGAGTATAATATATTCTAGTTGTACATGTTTTTCTTTTTTAAATTTTGAAAATGCAACAAAATAAGTATAAAAAAATAAAACAGGGTATTCAAGGATTTTTAGTATTATTAGTCGTATTTTCCTGGAGTAGTGTGCAAGCAGAATCAACTCCAGAGACTGGTGTACAGATTTCTCCAATTCGTTTTGATTTACAAATGAAAGAAGGAGAACAAAAAAATGAAGAAATTGTTGTGCATAATTTTTCTAATGTTCCACATGATGTAGAAGTGCAGGTAGAAGATTTTTTTGTATCAAATGATAGCCAGCAGGCAAATTTTTTTGTACCAGATAAAAATCATCCACTCAAAGCTTATGATGTAATTGATTGGATTGATGTGCCAGAGGATTTTACACTTGCACCAGGTGAAACAAAGAGGCTTACAATTGTAGTTAATGTCCCTAAAGATCAACCGACCAATGGTTATTATGGAAGTATTTTTTTTAAAACAAAAGCTAATAATGTAGCAGAAAATGACAATATTGATGGTGTAAAATTAGATGTTAATTATCGTGTTGGTGTATTGATGACAATTGCAGTGCAAGGTGATGAGAAAATGAAAATTGATGGGAGTGTTGAGGATTTTGGAGTGTCAAAAAAAATTTTTTGGGAAAGTCCAATAATAATTTTTGCAAAATTAAAAAGCGATGGCAATGTACATTATAAAGCTGGTGGTAAAGTGGAAATAAGGAAATTTGGTAAGCGATTTGCAGTAATAAAGGTGGATGATAGGATAATGTATCCAGGTAGAGAGCGGACTTTTCGAGAACAAGTGATGTTTGGCATGTGGGATTATGGAATATATATCGCTAAATTGGCTATGCAATCAGAGGATGGAAGCATTCCTTTTAAAAATAAAGAAATA
Organism: Candidatus Moraniibacteriota bacterium; assembly: GCA_027016355.1. Taxonomy (GTDB): domain Bacteria; phylum Patescibacteriota; class Minisyncoccia; order Moranbacterales. Next base: position 16,268 of record JALWAF010000009.1, read on the forward strand.
AACTTTTTTGTCATTCCATCGAAACCGA
>JALWAF010000010.1 GCA_027016355.1 Candidatus Moraniibacteriota bacterium
ATGTAAGGAATAGTATTATGAGCAATATCGGATTTGATTTGGAAGAGAGGACAGCAAGATTTGGTGAAAATGTAATTAAGTTTTGCAAAACTATACAAATTGATGAAATTACGAAACCTTTAGTTAATCAGCTTATTCGTTCAGCAACTAGTGTGGGTGCAAATTATATGGAGGCGAATGGAGCTAGTTCAAAAAAAGATTTTAAAAATAAAATTCACATTTGTCAAAAAGAAGCAAAAGAAACTAAACATTGGTTACGAATGATTGCAACAGCAAATCCAAAATATAAGAAACAGTCGCAAGAATTATGGAAAGAATGTCAAGAATTGGTTTTAATATTTGGAAAGATTATTTCAACGATGAATAATAAAAAAAAGTTAAAATTGAAATATCAGAAAATTTGATTAAAATTGAGAATTTATAATTTATAATTTAAAAGATATGTTATGCAAAAATTGATTGTAGGAAATTTGAAAATGAATATGGAAAATGTATCACAAAGAGATTCTTATTGTAAGGATTTTTTGGAGGAGTTTAGAGATATAAAAACTAACAATCATGTTGCTGTGTGTCCGCCTATTGTATATTTGGAATATTTCTACAAAACGTTGCACAAGACAGGAGTGAGTATTGGTGCTCAGGATTGTTTTTGGGAATTGTATGGTAGTTATACTGGGAACACATCCCCCAAGACAATTAAATCAATTGGTGCTGAATTTGTAATTTTGGGTCATAGTGAGAGGCGAACTTATAATCATGAAACAAATGAGGATGTAGCAAGAAAGGTTCTGATGGCTCTTCGTATAGACTTGATGCCAATTGTTTGCGTTGGTTTTGTCAGTAGTGGAAATGAGATGGATAGTATAAAAGAACAAGTTGAAATAATTACAAAGAATTTTTCTGAAAAAGAAATAGAAAATATAATATTTGCATATGAACCAATGAGTGCAATTGGTAGTGGAAAAACACCATCAACTGATGAAATACATACGATGATTATGTACATTCGTTCAATTATTTCAGCGACACACGGCAAAGAATGTGCTGAAAGTATCGGAATACTCTATGGCGGAAGTGTTGTAGCAGAAAACGTAACAGCGTTGTGTACAAAAGCATATGCAGATGGAGTATTAGTAGGTGGCGCAAGTTTATCTCCTAGAAAGTTTGCACAAATAGTAAGAATGCTTAACTAAAAAAATATTAGTAAATGGTATATTATTGAGTAGTAAACATTCTACTCACTACCTACTAATTACTAATCAATAAATAATTATGAAAAAAACAAAAATAGCAATTAATGGATTTGGTCGTATAGGGCGAGCTGCTTTTCGCATTATTTCTGATCGAGATGATTGTGAAGTGGTAGCAATTAATGATTTAACAGACAATAAAACGTTAGCACACCTTTTGCAGTATGACAGTGTATTTAGAAAATATGATAAAGATGTTACTTTTGATGAAGATAATATTATAGTGGATGGAAAAAAATATTTTACAACGGCTGAGCCAGAACCAATAAAATTACCATGGAGTGAAAAAGAAGTTGATGTTGTGTTGGAATGTACTGGATTTTTTGTTAAAGATGGTACAGCGTATGGACATATTGATGCTGGTGCAAAACGTGTTGTGATTTCAGCACCAGCAAAAGGAGATGGTGATGTCCAAACGTACGTGATTGGTGTAGCGGAACCAACGGAAGAATCAACACATGTAATTTCTAATGCATCGTGTACAACAAACTGTATTGCGCCAGTAATGAAAGTGATGGATGAAGTTTTTGGGGTAGAAAAATCTTTAATGACAACAGTGCATTCATACACATCGACTCAAAAACTACAAGATGGTCCGGCAAAAGATTTACGTAAAGCACGTGCTGCGGCACAAAACATTATTCCAACAACTACAGGTGCAGCGATTGCAGCGACAAAAGTATTACCACAATTAGAAGGGAAATTTGATGGAATGGCAATGCGTGTGCCAACAATTGATGCATCAATTTCTGACATAACTATTATTACAAAACAAGATGTAACAGAAAAAGAAGTAATAGATGCTTTTGTAAAAGCATCATCTGGTGAATTAAAAGGTATCTTGGGTGTTACTGATGATAATCTTGTATCGAGTGATTTTATCGGTAATCATCATTCTACAATTGTGGATTTACCGCTAATAAAAGTAGTAGGAGGTAATTTAGTAAAAGTGGTAGCATGGTATGACAATGAATGGGGCTATGCAAACCGTCTTGTGGATATGGCAGTTAAATATAATAGCACAATTGTGTAGCATATAAAAGCGAGGCATAACCTCGCTTTTTATTATAAGTATGTTATAATAAAAAAAGATATAAAATAATAAAATAAATATTATGAAGAATATATTTTTTGTACTAGCATTTATATTGCTATTGTGTACAACGAGTAATGTGTTTGCACAAAGTGATGCTATACGCAAACAAGCAACTGTTGTGTCGAATACAAATGTGTATGATGCGTACATTTCTGCGCAGTTGCAAGATAAAATGACTGTTGAATTTACTGTGCAAAATGATTTTAATAAAGTGCAGGGTGATATCCATTATGATATACGTTTGTACAAAAAAGACACAGATACACAAACGGGCACATTAGCAGATCGTTTTACAAGTGATGATGTATTTTCATTAGCGCCACAACAAAGCGTGAATAAAATAGTAGAATATTCATATCCTGATAATATTAATGGGGATTATGATGTGTGGGTTTTTGTATATACAACTGCTAATCGTGAATTGGGCTTTGCAAAAGCTGGCACAGTATCTGTACAAGGTGCAAAGCAAACTGTACAAATAGATAAACAAACATGTTTTTTGTCTATTGAAGATATAGATGAAAAATTTGACTTATTGCAGGGTGTGGACATTGATGCACAAAAGGAAAAATTATTATTGACGTGTGCTATATCAAATACTGGTGATACACAAACTATTACAACACAATATAAAACAACACAACAAACACAATATGGCAAAGAAGTAAAAACTGATGATAATAATTATACATTTACAATACAAAAAAATGAAACAAAGGATATCGTGTTTTTTATACCAATGCCAACAGAAAGGAAATCTGGCGCATATGATGTCATACTTGTATTACGTGATACGGAGAGTAAAAAAATTGATGATGTTCGATTTCATTATGTTATTCAAGGGGAGAGTGTGTCAATACAATCCATTCACTTAAATCAAAGTTCTTATAAGAAAGGAGATCGGATGATTATTGATATTGCATGGTCCGGTTCTGCTGATACTTTTGATGGTTCACGTGTAAATCAAAAAGAAATAAAAAATATAATAGGCAATAAAGATGAAATCTCCACTTTATTAAATGATAAAAATTATACAATGCAAATTAGTGTCGTTGATAATAAGGGAATTTCATGTATTGAAGAAGGTATTGAGCAAAAATTAAATACAACACAAAATGTCGTCGTAAATGAAGTTGCTATACATAATTGTGATGTGCCACATGTAGTTGCAAAAATTCTTGATGATAATAAGGCAGTTTTGGCAGAATACAGTATTCCATTTGATGCACAGACGCAAAATATTCACAAAGAACAGACAAGAAATGATTTTAATAATGTAAAACACAAAATATCTCCAAAGTCATTTATAATGATTGTAATTGCTGTATTACCAATTATTATACTTATTATATTTTTATTTAGAAAACGAAAGATATCTGTAGGTATATTTCTTGCAATATTTTTGATATCGGGATTCTTATTACAGTTTAATGTAGTTGAGGCAGTAAAATTAGAAATGGATTATGTGTGCAGGAGTTGCAATGATGCAAATGGATGCAGTGAAGGAGCTAAACTGCATCCCGTATATAATATGTGGATGTATCCTTATGATGGGTATGAGGATTTAGTATGTAAACCAAATGCCAATGATATTAATTGGTTTAATGGAGGACGTGTGTTACCAGTTACGGGGGATAGTGGTGAAGCGGTTGTTGTTACTGATAAAGCGACATATACACCTGGAGAAAGGATTACTGTATCAGCAAATGGTGCATATACGGTAAGATGTGGTAATAATGCACCTGTAATTGTTGCTGCTCGGATTGACGATATTGGCTCATGGACGAAAATTATTAATGAAAAAATTACTGGTGATAATGTAGATTATAATAAATATGATCTGACTCCCCAATCAAAAGATTTTGTTGCTCCAAATGATTGTGGACCACATACTATTAATATATATTTTCGTCTTACGCATGGTGGCATAATGACACGATATAGTAGTATTCCATTTACGGTAAATTGTTCCGTACATGCAAATCTTGCGGCGGTAGCAAGTAATTGTGCGGTAGCAGAGCCTGGTGATCCAGATAGTGGGAGAGGTACGGCAGTAGCAACAATATCAGATGTAACTGGTAATGCGACAGGCGCTATAAATTATCAATTTAAGTGTGGTGCACAAAATTGGACAGCATGGACAACTGCAAATCAGTATACATGTCATTTTGACGAACCTGGTACGTATGTAATTCGCGGAAAAGTGAAACGTGGTACGGCAGAATCTGATACAACACCTATTGCAGTAAATGTTGATATTCCAGAATGTGCACTTGATGGTGCATGTAATTCTGCAAGTCCATATACATATAATGTAAATCAGACAACATGGCCTGCAGAAGCAAATAATTCAACATATTTTTGCGCAAGTGGTACACCAACAATTACACCAACACAAAGTAATTTTCCAAACTACGGCCAAACAACATCATGGGACTGCATTGGCAAAAACGGAGGCACATCAACACAGGGTGGTGCATGCAAGGCAACACGCAAAAGACCAGCAGCAAAGTGTAAAACTGGATATGAAGACAATGACCAAAATCAAAATATTATTACGAACACTGAACCAACAAATACAAATAATCTATGTGATGGTGGTAGTTTTAATTGGAGTAATCCTAAGTTTGATACAAACGGATGGTGGCGTTGGTTTTGTAAACATCCAAGCTCTGAGGCAGATCCACTAACAGTCAACTGCAAAGCTCCATCATGTTTAGCAGGTATGCCAATTAAATACACAAATCCAGTAATTATCTCAAATAACATGAAAACAAATATATCGATTTCCTGCCCAAATACTTGTTGCAAAATTCACAATACTACAAAAGGCAATGATCCAGAAAAAATAGTATGTACAGGCTCATCA
>JALWAF010000011.1 GCA_027016355.1 Candidatus Moraniibacteriota bacterium
TTGTAAGTTCCTTTCACTCAAAGATCTACTTATGACCAATGCCCGCGGTTCCACCTGTTTTCTTGGATCAAAAATCCAAGCTCCTCTAAGTTTTAAATTGTTTTTTGATAAAAATTATAGACTCGCCACGTCTATTGAATTAAATTTCTATAAATATCATAACACTTTATCAATTCCTGTGTCAATTAATGAAATTGTATTCCCTCACACCTTGAGTCATTATTCTACAATAAATTTTTTGTGAATCCAACCTTTTATTTGATCACTGTCATTTGTTGCTGGAATTATAATATGAACCCAGTCACCAGATTCTTCAATTTTTTCAAATTCACCACCATTCTTAATTTTTGTAATTTTTTTACCTTCCATTGACCCCTTATCTCTCACATTAATTGGCATATTATCGCTTAATTCTACTGCTACCATCTCTTTTTTTATATTACTATCTTCTGAATTCTCTTCATTCTCTTTTTGAGTTTCTTTAGGTTTTACATCTGCATTTTCATTACTACTGTCATTTTCATTTGATATATTTATGTTTTGTTGCAATTCATCTTCTTTTTGTTGAACAACTGGAGCAACGTCAACGATAATATTATTAGTAGGATCAAACAAAATTGCTTTTTCTTTATATACAACCACTTTAAAACCGTTTTGTGCTTTGTTAAAAAATGGCATTTGTTTTTTTAATTCATCAACATTAGCAATTGTTGCAACCGTTGGCTGTTCATCTTTTGGCAAAACCATGTGTTTTGAAATTTCTGTCAACACATTATTAATTTGTTCCTTTTGCAAAGATTCTATGTCATCAAGACTTAATTTTTTATTCTTTTCTTTATACAAAGCAACGGACACAAAAAATAAACTGACTCCTAGAGCAATTATTAAAATAGTGCAAATTATTTTACGAAATTTTTTTATTTTTATATTCACAATATTAAATTATTTTTAAAAACTTACTTATGTTAAATATTATAACATAAAAATACACGGCTTGCATTTGAATATAAATTAAAAAATATTGCACTAATTTGCAATATTTTTTAATACTAAGTCAATATTTATTACTCCAAAATTATTATTTGTCTTGTATTATTCATCTTGTGTGTTATTTTGCACATTATCCATTACAGTATCAGCGTCATCTTCCTGATTGTTTTGTGTTGAAGAGTCCTCTACATTATCATCTTGAACACCTGCATTTTCATCATTTAAATCATCACTCACAACAATGTCACTATTTTCAGAAACAGAATCACCTTCATCATCAATAATTTCATTATCTGTATCTCCAACAGTGATTGCTTGCCATGTAAATTGAATATCTTTTGTTGCTTTGTCTTGAATTTTAATTTTGAAACTTGATTCTGTTACATCAGTCACTTTATAAAGCACAAATGCATTATTTACTGTTGCTGTAACAAAAGGCGTGAACACAAAATCTTTATCAAACTTAACTTTTATTTCATCATCTCCTTTTTCTATGATAGCTGTCCCTGCCATATCTTTATCTGCAAAAGTTACTCTATCCATAAATGTTACCTTATCTGTGAATATAGCATCCGCAAAAAATGTAGTTGTTTTCTCAAATTCCACTTCTGCAGTAAATACTACTTCCTCCAAGACATTACGCACATCATCAACTAATTTTGTTTTTATAGTTTGCACACTATCCACTGCGTGACCGCCTAGTGCATCGATTTGTTGCTGTTGTTCTTTGATTGCATTGACAACAGTTGCTAAAATTGGACGATCTGCCAGTGTTAAAAATCCACGATTATCTTCTCCTACAGCCTCTGGAATTGACATTTGTACATTCTGTGCAGAAAAACCATAATATGAATTTTCTGTATCATATCCAGTACTATCTTTCCATTTATATTCAATTGGACGTAACTGCAATAAATCTTCTAATCCTCTATCAAAATCTCCCTGAATATTTTTTAATCTTTCATCGGATGACACTGAAACATTACCATTAGCATCAGTTTGCATGGTACCAGCACCAAAATGTGAAAATCTTACTCCTTCGGTTGTGTGTAACTGGGCAGTTGGTGTATCTGTACCTATACCAACAAATAAATCACTAGCTGTAATATTAATAACATCTTTACTCATCGCGCCAAGTGATAAGTTTGTATCATCTTTTCCACTTGTGTTAATACGAAATGATGAATTCCATCCATCCAATGGGAAATATCCAACGTATCCATAATGTTGTCCATTTTCTTTTTCATTACCAATTTTCCATCGTGTAATTGGTGTTACTTGTTTCCAGCCGGTACCACTTGTAATTGTGGCAAATTCTGCATCATTTGGATCATCTGTTTTTTGTGTTTGCAATAAATTCCAATATAATTCTCCAAAAGTATTATCATTATATGTATGATCTGTATAAATCATTGCTGAATCATCCACTTGTAATGCACGATTAATGTGTGCATTCCCATTTATTTGCAACATCCGATCAGGAGAAGCGGTGCCAATACCAACACGTCCATTATCATCAATACGCACTCGCTCATTACCACCTGTAGTAAAAGCTAATTGATTCACTCCACCACGAAACATTCCTGTGTCCGCATCACTATCAAAGCGAAATATTGGACTACCTTGTGTTCCATTAGAACCAACAAAACGTGTTGAACGAACATTTCCATTAATTTGTAATTTATTAACTGGATTACTTACACCAATACCAATATTACCACTACCGCTAAATAATAAATCATTTCCATTTAAAGAAACTGTACGGTTTCCTGTTAATGTACCATCAGAATTATAAATATTATTAGCACCAGATAATATTGCATTATCTACATACTCTTTATCCACTAGAGATCTATTTGTGTAATTTGAAGAATAATTTGCCGCATAAACTACCCCTTGTGCATTTCTATCATCCAATATTGTCATATCAGCAGTTGATATTCTAAAAGATTGTTCCTGAACATTAAAAGGATCTGGATTTTGAACCATAAATTGTGCTCCATTTGAATTAGTCTGAAATGCAGATAAAATAGAAGGTGCTTCAGTCATAAATTGTAAACTACCCTCACCTCTAAAATACAAGGAATGCCCATTCTTATCCAATAACCTATTAGATGTTAATATTCCATTTGTATTATATATATTATCATTTGTAGCTGCCTTCCAACCCAATACTCCAGCACCATTTGTATACAAAACCTCATTAGCTGTACCATCTGCAGCAGGCAAAGTCCAAATTTGATTAGTAGTAACACCATTTGGTGCTTCAAATCCAACTGCTCTAGTTGTACTATTCCGATCTCTAAACAAACGCAAGCTTCCCGCTCTTACATTTACGGCACTATCTGCTTGATTAACATCTAATGACACAGAAGCATATGCATCATCAAAATCACCAAATGATACATATAAATCATTATTTGCCATCGAACCATTCGCCTTAAAAACATTTTCACCATCCTGATCCCTAAAAGTTGCAATATTAAGGTATGCAGGATCAGCCTGTACGGCAAAGGTAGACGATTCAGAGCCATGACCAACTTCAAACAGAGATTCCCGACTAACGGCGGAAGGATTATTGTCCAATCTCATTCGTCCATCATTATCAATTAAAAATCTTTCTGTTCCAATAGTAGAAAATCGTATCATATCTTCATCAGTATTAGCTTCTACCTGAACACCTGTATCAGCATCAGCATCAAAAATTGAAGTTCCAACTCTTGAATCAACATAAGCCTTATCAACCAAAGTTCTATCCACAAAAGTCGCAGATAAATCTGATGTATATCTAAAGCCTTCATTGTCAGCCACCACCACTGGTCTTAAATCAGAATAAGAATTTCCTGTTACAAAATGAATTTCATGTGAGTCAGAAGCTGTGCCAATAACAAGATTTTTATCAGTAAGTACCGCTCCATTGTCTCGTAATTCCGGTATCCAAAAACTCGCACCATATTTTCCAATGTACATATTATTGGTATAATCTGCCCCAGAACCTTTTAATTCAATAATGGCACCAGCACCGTTTCCTGTATCATTATTGTTTCTCACCATAAATTGAGTGTAGCTATTAGAATCCTCTTCCACATAAATCTGTCGTACACTATGATTTTTTGGTTGAATTCTCTCCCCCCCATTAACAATTTCCCACATCAATTGCTCATCTACATACCCTTTACTAGCAAAATCTGCATCTGTCATACCCATATCCGAAGCATTTAAATATCCAGCCGTACCACTCACTTCCAATAACTTACCCGGATTAAGAATTCCTCCAATACCGACACGTCCGTTACCGTCCACAATGAATGAAGTTGTGCCATTGTTTTGTAATTCAAAAAGATTACCTATTCCTTGTTGATCTACAATTAATGCACTAGTTGCATCATTTGCCTGTAATTGTATATTTCCTACTGAATTCAAAACTATATTTCCTGATGTTTCTGTATCAATATTTACATCTTCGTTTTCAGCATGTACTGCTTTTGATGTAAAAGCATAGGGATTTGTTGCAAATGGAACCCTAGGAGTTGCTTCTGCGTCAGTTCCTATCTTTACTCCCAGATAATATTCGTCTGTAAAATCTAAATAACTCGGAAATGGCACGCAACTACCTAAGTGTTGAGCAAAGATACCATCAGAATCTGGAGTTATTTGAGCACAGCCCCCACTACCATCATATGTCTCAGTCCAAAGTAATGGACCAGAAGAACTGGGAGTATCTGATGAGCTACCATTAGTAATATGTGAATAAAGTGAAAATTGTATAGTTGTAGGAGCTGTTATTGAATTTCCTCCACTATCTTTTAGCTTACCTTGATAATTTATTTGATTTGGAATCTCTGCATATGATATAAAAGGCAAAAAAGAAAACAACAATACCATGATTGTTACATATTTTGATTGTTTTTTGATATTTTTTAATTTCATCCCCTTTTTTTGTAATAAAAAATGAGCAACTAGCTCTTTATAAAGCTAATTACTCACCCGAATATATCTATTATATCATGATTTATTACTAAAGTCAATTTTTACGAATGTAATCCCTCACACCCCTAAACAAAAACCGCCTCAATTACAGATGGTTTTTGTATAACAACTATTTTAACTTAGCATACTCTTGAAAGAACATATCTGGACTTTTGTTCCACAAAGATACTAACACAGACATTAGTATAC
>JALWAF010000012.1 GCA_027016355.1 Candidatus Moraniibacteriota bacterium
AGACTTTACAGGGAAAAGTGCAGAAGCAAATGACGTAGCGGCAGGCAGGATGGTTCGTTATATTGGAGATAACGTGAAGGAACAAGTGATGAATGGCACGTTTGTAACAAGTAAACCCCTTGCAACTGCGAGAATGACTTATGAAAATACCGCAACAGAAGCCAGTTATTTTAATATGGATTATCATTCATTTACAAGACTTTATGTACCAAATGGAAGCAAATGGTATGTGCGTGAATGGTTTGAACCACCAGGAGTTGAGCAGGGCGTATTTGGTGATAAACAAGTATATAGTTATAAATTTGATGTTCTACTGGGTAAAACTATTCCAACAATGTTGCAATACACTTTACCAGATAATATCACAGAAGAAGGATATAAATTGAAAATTCAAAAACAATCGGGTATTGGCAATATTCCACTCAAAGTTACTGTTATAACATCTGATGGGAAAAAATATACAAAAGAAGTGTCATTTGAACATGATATGATTTTTGTGCTCAAAGATGGAGAACAAGGCAAAGAATTGATTGTTGAAAAATAACAATTTTATTTATGAAAACACTGTTTATAAAAATTGGTAAGGCATGGAGTGTTATTAAACGTGATGGATTAATTAATGGTGTCAAGAGAGTATCTAGTGCATTTTTTGCACTTTTCCGTCCAGTTGGTCATGGTGATGTTCTTTTTATTTCTGGTGGTGTGGGAGATAGCGCTAGATACAGAACTGCTCATGTTGCGGAGGAATTGGAAAATAATGGGTTTAGGTGTGCTGTGACTGTGCAAGATAATCCACTTTTAAATAAATATGCGGATAAGTTTTCTATATTTATTTTTCACAGAACTTTGTATACAAAAAAAGTTGCAAAATTAATTGGAGAAATTAAAAAACAAAATAAAACAATCATTTTTGAAACAGACGATTTAGTTTACAATCCCAAATATCTCAAACATATGGATTATTATGAAAAGATGAATCCATTGGAGAGAAAATTATATGACAATGGTGTAGGTGGAGAAATTTTGCAAGATGATTATGTAAAAGTTGCTACAACTACAACACAATTTTTAGCAAATAAATTAAAAGAAAAAGGCAAAAGAGTTTTTATAGTGCCAAATAAATTATCAATAGAGGATGTAAAAAATGCAACATTGTCATTGCGAGGAGGTACGACGAAGCAGTCTCAAAAGAACATGATAAAATTAGGATACTTCAGTGGAACAATAAGTCATAATAAAGATTTTGTAACAATTACAGATGTGCTTGTAAAAATTATGACAAAATATGATTATGTGGAATTATTATTAGTTGGTCCGCTTGATGTGGAGAATAAATTAGTACAAAAGTTTGGTAACAGAATAAAACAATTACCATATGTGGCACGAAAAAAACATTTTGCCAATATTGCAAAGTGTGATATTAACCTTGCGCCGTTGGAATACAATAATCCATTTTGTGAAGCAAAATCAGAATTAAAATTCTTTGAAGCAGGGATTGTAAAAGTGCCGACCATTGCAGTTGATAACGAGACATATAGAAATGCAATAGAGGATGGGATAGACGGATTTGTCGCAAAAAACAGTGATGAGTGGATAGATAAATTATCTCAGCTTATAGAAAATGAAGAATTGCGACAAAAAATGGGACAAAAAGCATATCAAAAAACAATCGAACAATATACAACAAAAAATGCAAAAAATACACAATATTATGAATATCTAAAAAAGAGATTATGACCTCTACCTTCCAAAGAGGCAGGTTAATAAAGTATTATGAAATCAGATTTGCTCGCAATGACCAAATCTAGTGTCATTGCGAGGAGTGTTTAGCGATGGGGCAATCTCAGTAAGATGTTCTGATATTAATAAGATAAAACAATATTATGAACGAAAAAATTTCATGTGTATATATTTTATCAAATAAAAAAGATGGTACTTTATATATAGGTGTAACGAGTAATTTACAAAAACGTATTTTGGAACATAAAAATAATATTGTTAGAGGTTTTACACAAAAATATAATTTGCATAATCTAGTCTATTATGAAGTTTGCCCCTCAATGGAATCTGCAATTTTTAGAGAGAAACAACTCAAAAAAGGATCAAGAAAAAAGAAAATTGAATTAATAGAAAAAGAAAATGCACAGTGGTTGGATTTATATGATGAGATGATTAAAAATGGTTAGCGATATACTTGCAGAGATTGCCACGCTAATGAAAAATGACAAAAACAGATTTGCTCGCAATGACCAAAACCCAATGTTATTAATAATTGTAATTAAATTTCGTGTCATTGCGAGGAGCGTTTAGCGACGTGGCAATCTCAGTAAGATGTTTTAGTATAAAAAGATTTGCAATATTCTTACAGAGATTGCCACGCTGATGAAAGATGACGCTAATAAGTTTGCTCGCAATGACATTGAGATATACATTATTTACGAAGAATATTTAACGGTGTGACAATTTTTATAAAATATTATGAAATCAAATTTGCTCATAATAGTCAACGTCTATAGACACAAATAAACAAGCCATGTTAAAATAAAAACATGAAGAATTTCATTGTAAAATTAGTAAATACAGTTCTAATCTTAATAATCATTTTTGCACCATTGCGATTTGATTTTTTTTATATCAAAAAATATATAAATGCAGATTATGATTATTTAGAAATAACAGAGGATACTGTATGGAATAGTAACACTGATTTGAGTGATTATGGAGAAGTAGAAATAACAAATAATGCAACTTTAACAATAGAGTCAGGCTCACAATTAGCAATACCAAATATAACTGTATTTGAAGGTAGAGTAGTAGCTCAAAGTACAATAAACAACAAAATAACATTAAAATCAAAAGAAGTAGACTTAGAAGAAATAGCACAAAAATTAAATATACAAAATATAGATGATTATGACAGAGAATGTTTTGATGAAGGACCTACTATTACATTTGACGTAGATTTGTCAGAATATAATCAACCATCAGTTTTTAAATTTGTACAATTTAAAAATATGGGAAGCTATATTGATGATAATATGAATTGTCCAGAATTAGGCGCAATAACATTAAAAAATCAAAAACAAAGAATTTTTAACACTGCTTTTGCAATGGATGGATTAAAACAACCAGCAGTAAAAATCAATTCAGGAAAAGTAGAAATGGAAAATGTAATATTTGAGGACAATGAATATGCAGATATAGAAATAAACATAGAATTAGAAGAAGATTATTCACAAAATAGTTATGCAAAAATAAAAAACTCAAACTTTCAAAACAATGAACAAAATACAGCTCTAATATCAACTGTAGGCTATTATGATTATGATGCTGAGGATGAATGTTATGATAGTTGTTATGATGATTGTGATAGTCAATTGTGTATTGTAGGATGTGAAGAACAATGCAGGACACAAAACAGTAATTTTTTTGAATCAGATAATACAAAAGTAATTTTACAAAACAATTGGTATGGAAATGAACTTGGTCCTACTGGAGAATTTAATATTACGTATGGAGTTTTTGGAGAAAAAGTAGAGGGCAATCTTACATTAAACCCTTTCGATTGGAGAGGTTCATCAGACTTTGCTTCCAGTGTTTTGTTTTTGCCTGGAGCAAAAGCAAGTAAATTATACAATGGAAACAATCAAGTATGGCCACCAACAATATGGGATAATGACTATGAGAATTTACTTCTTGATGAAGAGGGTAACAGTATTAATGATATTTATACAGATGCACCAATAGATGAAGCTGGGCTACCAACCTTTGTAGCCCCAAATATTTATAAGAGATTTTTGGGAGATTTAGATAATCTTAAAGAAAATCGGATTATAAATAATTATACAGGCTTTGCATATGATTGGAGACAGAGTGTTGATGATATTGTTAAAAATGGAACGAAATATGAAAATGAAGTTAAGTATCCGATAGAAGAATTGGAAAAACTGGCACAAACATCTGTAAGTGATAAGGTAACAATAGTAGCTCATTCAAATGGAGGACTTTTGACAAAAGCATTGATGCAAGAATTAGAAAGACAAGGCAAGACTAATTTAGTAGATAATATAATATTAGTTAGTTCACCACAAATGGGAACCCCAAAAGCAATCCTTACGATGCTTTATGGTTATGAAGAAAAACCAAAATACACTTTTGGATTCATAACAGATGCAGAAGCTAGGCAAGTAGTACAAAATATGCCAGCAGCTTATGGACTTTTGCCAACTGAAGAATATTTTGACAGAGCAGATTATTCAATTATTGATTTTGAATCAGAAAATACTGAATATAAAAAGTATAAAGATGCTTATGGTAATCATATTGATGATTATGATGAATTTAGGCGATTTCTGCTAGCTAAAGATGATAATAGAGATAAACCAGATAAAAATGACATTTTAAAAGCAAATATATTAAATGAACAACTTTTTGACAAAAACACACAACTTCAAGAAAGTTTAAATAATTGGACACCATCCCAAAATGTGAATCTAATTCAAATAGGTGGTTGGGGATTAGATACTATAAAGGGAGTTAATTACAATGAAAAGCTACATGAGGATTGTGCATATAATATGTGGGGAAAATGGGTGTGTGCAATTGCAGATTATCATGATGCATATTATGAGCCAATTTATACAATAGACGGAGATGAAACTGTCACAACTCCAAGTTCTCTTATGCTTTCAAATATTGATGATATTGAGAGGTATTGGTTGGACTTGTTTGATAAAAATTATGGACATATACTCCATAATAAACATGCAAATATATTAGAGGTAAAACAATTAAGAGACCTAATCTCAAACATAATAACAAAACACAAAGTACCAAATGAATTACCAGAATATTTATTAAAAACCAAACCAAATTATGATGATGCTATAAATAACAGCAAACACAATGCAACAAGAATAAGAATGTCTTTATACTCACCACTAGACATCCATCTCTATGACAAACAAGGAAATCACACTGGACCAATAATAGATGAAAATGGAAACAAAACAATAGAAGAAAACATCCCAAACAGTTATTATGATATAATAGGAGAACACAAATTCGTAGGATGGGGAATTAGTAGTAATGTAAAAGTAAATCTAGAAGGATATGATAAAGGTTCATACACTATTGAATTAAAAGAAATAAGTGCAACAGAAGA
>JALWAF010000013.1:0-3754 GCA_027016355.1 Candidatus Moraniibacteriota bacterium
TATGTATTAGGAAGTATTTTATTGCAATGCAAAAGCAAATAATCACAAATCAATATTGGTATTTCTGGTTTATAGGTTTCTTTACTAAAAGAAGTCAGTTTGTTTTTGCTCGTAATATTTAAATGCGGTACAATATTGTTAGTAAAAATAAGCTGATCTCAGAGTGAGATTGGTTTTTTGTTTATAATGTTTATATTTTAACAAGGAGGTTGTTATGTCAAAAGAACATGAACAGGACAAAAGAGAAAAGGAAAAAAGGGAAGTAGAAGCGGGAGATGCTGGGTGGGATGAGCTTTTAGAAGAACGAGATAAAACTCATAAGAAAAACAATGTCATTGGATGGTAAATATAAACATATAGGTCATACGAATTGCAACGGCAATTCGTATGACAATATTATTAAAAATTATATATTTTATGAATAAACCAAAAATAATTTCGATTATAGGTGGAACAGGACAAATGGGGCAGAAGTTTGCAAAAGAATTTCTGAATGCGGGTTTTGAAGTGCTTGTTTCTGGTCGCACTACAAAACTAACAAACAAAGATGTCGCAAAAAGGGGTGATGTAATTATTATTACTGTTCCAATCCACAAAACCAAAGACGTTATAGAAGAAATAATACCACTTGTAAAAGAAGATGCTTTATTGACGGATTTCACATCTGTAAAGATGATGCCAATTGAAGTGATGACAAAAAGTAAATCCAGTATTACAGTGGTAGGAGGACATCCCTTATTTGGTCCAACGACTAATTTCAAAAATCAAAACTTTATTTTTTGTCATGAGAGAGGTGAGAGGTATGTGCAGTGGTATAAAGATTTTTTGGAATTTCTTGGTCTAAATGTTTTGGATATGACAAAAGAAGAACATGATAAACACATGGCAGTGATACAGTGTTTGACACATTTTTCAGCACTTTCCCTTGGGTCAACATTAGAAAAGTTAAATTATGACCTCATTAAAGGCGAATCAATTGCTACGCCTGTATATCTAATGCGTTTTTATGGAGTGGGGAGAATCTTAGCACAAGACCCTGATTTATATACGGATATACAAATGCATAATCCATTTGCAAAAGATGTCGCAAAAATGTATAAAAAATCAGTTGATGAATTATTGAATGCTGTAGATAATTCTGATGCAATAACTTTTAGTAATATTTTCAATAAAAGTAAAAAATATTTTGGTCATGTTGCGACTCGCTCTATGGAGGTTACTGATAAATTAATAAAATCATTATCATGATAAAAAAAATTATTACATTAGGTCCAAGATTTAGTTATTCGTACAATGTGGCTTTTGCTAATTATAAAGACATAGAAATTGAGCCTGTTGATACAATCAGTGATGTGTTTGGCGAGATTTCAAAAGATACTCATGGAATAGTGCCGATTGAAAACATGTTAAATGGCTCAGTACGTGAAACTTTTTTGGAGTTACAAAAAAATAATATTTCTATAATAAAAGCGTTTGATTATGCTATAGCACATGTTTTAGCTTCACAAAATGATAGTTTTGATACGGTTATGTCACATGCACAGGCACTAGTACAATGTAGTGAATATGTAAATACGCTTCGTAAGAAAGGTATTAAAATAATTGAAGCACCATCAACATCACGTGCTATGGAAATTGCCGCAGAAGATCAAAGCATTGCAGCTATAGGGAGTATTGATGCAACAAAATATTATAACTTAAACGTTGTTAAGAGTGGCATTAGTAATAAAAATAAAAATATTACACGTTTTATTGAAATTGCAAGAGATAAAAAACAAACTAGAGGCAATAAGACTTCTATAATTATAAAGCCAACATTGGATAGATCTGGACTTTTGTTTGAGATTCTCTCAGTGTTTAAGATAAAAGATATAAATTTAACAAAAATAGAGTCAATCCCAACAGGAGAAAAGATGAATGATTATATTTTTTATTTAGATTTAGACGGTTGTATAGAAGGCAAAAAAATGAAGGATGCTTTTGACTTCTTAAATACTTTCGTAGATGTTACAATTTTAGGTAGCTATAATATTGTTAAATAATAAGTATATGTTTGATGAAAATTTAATAGTTTATCTGAATGGTAAGTATTTAAAATTGAAAGATGCAAATATTTCTCCTATGACACACGGACTTCATTATGGCACAGGTGTATTTGAGGGTATTAGAGCTTACAAAATCAAAAAGGGAACAGGTATATTTAGGCTGACAGAACATACAAATAGATTATTTTATTCTGCTAGTAAATTAAGATTAGAAATTAGTGAATCAAAAGAAGAAATAAATAATATTTGTTTAGAACTATTGCGAAAGAATAATTTAGAATCTGCCTATATTCGTCCTCTTATTTACTTTGATGATTCATCACTTGGAATGAAAATTGGAGCAAATAAAACAAGTACTTTTATTGTTGTATTTAATTGGCCAAAATATTTAGCACAGGAAGTTAATGTAAAAATATCACCACTGAGAAGAATTTCAGAAAAAAGTACTATATGTGATGCAAAAATATCTGGGCATTACATAAATTCATTTATGGCTTCAGCTGATGCCAAGGAAAGTGGTTTTGATGAACCATTGCTATTGGATCATAAAGGAGCTATAGCTGAGGGTTCTGTGGCTAATATATTTTTTGTCAGTAATAATAATTTAGTAACACCTCAAAAAGGAAAAATTTTAGCAGGCATTACAAGACAATCAGTAATTGAGTTAGCAAAAGATTTGGGTTACACAGTACAAGAAAAAGAAATTTTCTCAAAAGATATTGTTAAATTTAAGGGGGCATTTTTTACAGGAACTGCTTCTGAGATTACGCCTATTAAAAAAATTGTATTAGAAGATGGTCAAGAGATTAGCTTTGATGTAAATGTTGTTGAAGAATTAAAAGAAGCTTACGCAAGAATAATATCAGAAGATAGTATGGATGAAAAGGAATGGTTTACTATGATTTGATATATTGAACCTTTGTTAGTATCTTTATTGTAGTGGATGGTCATGATCATTCACTACTTGTAAAGCTTTTATTTTACGATAAATTCAACATCGAGTGTTTCAGTGTCAAAAATAGCAAATGATATTTCATCATTTGGGTACATTGCTAATTTTCCAGGATTTATTATAGGTGTATTTCCTATTTTTTCATTCCGTTTATAATGAGTGTGACCATGAAACACAGCATCATATTCTAGTGTTGTTGCAGCGTGCTCTGCTAGATCAGGGAAATGAGTGATAAAATATTTTTTATTTTCGATTTCAATTGTGGCAAATTCTGTCTTTGCAAATGATATGTTGGGATTTTCATTTTGGGAAGCTATAAACATAGCCTGTCTTGCCCCATCGCAGTTTCCCCATACTGCATGAATGGGAATTTTATTTACTTGTAATCTTTCGATTATGTAAGGGGATGTGTAATCACCAAGTGCAAAAATATAATCAATATTTCTTTCTTTTATTTCATCAAGTACCCAATAGAGATTTTCAATTTGATCGTGTATATCAGATATTATTGCTATTTTCATAAATTTGTATCAATAATTATTAAAATAATCAAAATATAAATTTGTGAGTTTTTTTGTTAATTTGCCAACTTTTCCATTGCCAATTTTTTGTGAATCTATTTTTGTAATTGGTAAAATATGCTTTGCAGATCCTGTTAAAAAAACTTCATCAGCATTTAGTAATTGTTTTTTTGTGATATTTTTTGTTTGTGCAATTATATTATTTTTTTGAGCGAGTTTCAATACTAGTTTACGAG
>JALWAF010000013.1:3764-5134 GCA_027016355.1 Candidatus Moraniibacteriota bacterium
AACATGCCTTCAGCTGGTGTAAAAAGTTTCTTATTTTTTACAATAAAAATATTACTGGTTGTGCATTCCAATACGTTATTTTTGTTTATATATAATATTTCTATAGCGCCACGACGGTTTTTTTCTTTTTGATTTTTTATTGCTTCTATATAGTTTGTTGTTTTACTGGCATGATTATCTCTTGCAAAATTATG
Source organism: Candidatus Moraniibacteriota bacterium (assembly GCA_027016355.1). Classification (GTDB taxonomy): domain Bacteria; phylum Patescibacteriota; class Minisyncoccia; order Moranbacterales. Next base: position 3,959 of record JALWAF010000013.1, read on the forward strand.
TGTAATAATTTTTGCTCCATTCATATAAAGGTTTTTGGGTGGTAGTAATTTTGTTATGTCATGGATAAGAATATAAAATGTTGGCTTGGGGGGCAGTGTGATGCCGTTTTCACTTATGCCAGCTGTCAGTACTGAACGAATTGCAGGATTTTTATATGGATTTTTTGTAATAAGTTTTTTAATAACTTGTTTATATTTTTGTTGAGTGATTGGCACCTTGAGTCCAAGTGCTCGTGCGCTTCTGTTTAAACGCAACCAATGATCATAAATGAGAAATGGCTTGTTTTGTGTAGTGCACATGAAATCAAACACACCGTAACCACGTAATATGCCCAAGTCATATGGACTGATACAAGCATCTTTTTCTTCTACAATTTTTCCGTCAATATAGCAATATTTTTTCATATTTTTAGTGTGAGGTAGTCTTCATTATATAACGATTGACAAAAGTATACAAGGACGATATACTGTTGTGAACATGTAAAAAATGTTTTTTCATTAACAATTGATAATCCAAACAAATTCAAAAAGGAGATTGAAATGGTATTGCCAAAAATGTTTGCCGAGGCACAGATGGGGTATGTTTTTTGTGGATTTATTTTTTTGAATATGCTGTATGTTGCAATGAAGGATATTGCTATACGTGCAGAAGCAAAATATTATTCTATTTTTGGATATGCTGTAATTTTTATTGTAGTAGCTTTAGTATCTACATTATTTGATGTCAGAAGTTTATTTTCATATGTAGATGATGTACCAATTTATATGATTATGACATTTTCGGAATTGATGATAATTTGTGGTGCATGTGTGTTATTTGTGTCTATGTACATTGCATGTGCATTTCATATTATTGATTGCCATAGCAATTTTAAACAAATGATTATGTTTGCATTTGCAATATGTTGTGTATTCCAGATTGTATTTTTAGCTACGCAGTTTAGACCTGAACAATTTGGATTACAACAAACGCAGATGTTGCAGGAATTTATATTTGCAATAATTCCAGCAATGACTGGGATATCTATAATTTTTGCACATATTGTGCGCAAAGTTACTAATAATTAGATTATCACAAGTAGGAATTGATATAATGTCAATTCCTATTTTTTTCTAAAAAATAGAATTAGCTAATGAGATAAAATTTAAATAATTCTATGTAATAAGGTGTATAAG
>JALWAF010000014.1:0-340 GCA_027016355.1 Candidatus Moraniibacteriota bacterium
ATATATTATCGATAGCACACAAAAATTTAAAAAATATAAATAATTAATTAATAAAAATATGAAAAATATATTGCTATTACTATTGGTATTTGTGATTGTTGGTGGATTAAGTGGCTGTGGTAAAAATCCTACTAAAAACACAACAGCTAATAAAGACAAAAATACTACATCAATCTATCTTGTATCAATACCAAAAACTGAATCAGATGAACCTGAAGATATTTTTATAAATGATTGCAATAATGATGAATTTGTCGAGGTAAAAATAGATAAAAAATTATCACCACAAGAAGCATTGGAGACACTATTTACATATAAAACAAGTGATGGAAGAGATGAT
>JALWAF010000014.1:350-5129 GCA_027016355.1 Candidatus Moraniibacteriota bacterium
TACAATGCGTTTAATGTTTCAGATAATTTGAAAATTGAAAAAATGTTAGTACAGAATGATTTTGCAATAGTTACATTATCTAAGGATTTAGTTGCAAAGAATATGTGCGATGAATCACGTATACGTGCTCAAATTACAAAAACTCTATTACAATTTGAAAATATTGATGGTGTAGACATATTTGTAGGTGATGACGAATTAAGTTCATATATCTCTGCAATCAATAAAGATGATTCCGTACTGTAATTGTTATGCAATTATATAATAAACTCAAAAAATATTCTTTGAAGGATATTGTTAATCTTGAAGAGAATGATAGGCAGTTTTTGGCTTTGGTGGATTTGTATGAAAATAAATTATTTGATGATGAACATTATTTGTTTTTGACTATTGCTAATGCACTTGTTTGTTATCAGTTATCTGGTAAGGGTGAGGATTATTGGGAGGAATTTAGTAGAGCATTGCAAAATAAGAAAATAGGAAATTTTTCTAATGTGGAATTATTTTTTAAAAATTTTTTATATTCATCAAAAAATAATAAGAGACTTGTAGATATAAAATTGAAAAGAATTAAAAAGTTGGAGAGTTTTTATAATCTGGTAACAGAGAACTCTTGTGATTGTCCAGGACAGGTCAATGATACTGTCTCTACACTTTTGCAGAAAATGGAGACTTATTATAAAAATATGGATAAATTAGTTTGTGATTTGTCTAAAACTATGAATCAAAAAACAGATGCAAAAACTATTGTGTTTGCTGTTAAAATGTTTGGTTATGCTAGTAGAAATGTATTTGATTGTCTAGAATATTTCCCTAGTAGTATAGGCATCCCAATTGATAGTAGATTGGAAAAATTGTATCATAAATATAATATTAATAAGGACGGTGCGTCCAAAAAGGATATACAGAAATTTTATAATAATTTGTCTAAAAAATTAAATATTTCGCCTCTACATCTGGATGCTATACTTTGGATAAATTATGATCATCTCATTATAAAAAAGCATAAAAATTTAAAAAAATATAAAAAGCTTAACTTCATATGATATAATAGAAAATGTTAGTTTCATATAAATAGTAATTATAATGAATAAATTTATTAAAGAAAATATTAGTCCTGTGAGTAAAATTATTGCACGTAAATTAAAGATTTCTCAAAAAACAGTGGAAACGGTACTTCTTTTAGGTATTCCAATCTTACTTGATTTAGTTTCAAAGAAAAAGAAATCTAAGCCTAGACGAAAAAAGCGCAAATATTCTAAAAGAAAACATAAATCATGATTTAATTTTTATGAAGCAAATATTAAATATAATTAAGAAATCATTTAAATCATATTGGAACAAGTTTTCGATTACAGGAATTTTTGTAGCTATGATTTTTGTAGTCTTTTCTCTTACGCCATCACTTTTACCACGGACACCCCTTATTCAAGGAGTATTGTCAGGAGTTGTTTTTGCTGTGGGGTATTGGATTGGATGGTTGCTCATTTTATTGTGGCGTTATCTAGAATTACCTGAGACAAAAGGACGATATACTACATATTTACAAGTTGGATTTAGCATTATTATCGGAGGGGGTATTATTTACGCTTTTGGGCACTGGACAATATGGCAGAATTCAATTCTCCAAGGGATGGATCAAAATATTTTGCAAGCTAACCAATCAATACCTACAGTTATTATAGTTTTTATCATTGTTGCAATTATTCTCATTTCTATTGGGCGTGCAGTATTGAAAAGTTTTCATTTTGTAATGAAATTGATTTATAAATTTATCCCTAGACGTATATCTAATTTTATTGGGATTATTATTGTTGGCAGTTTACTTTTTACTATTGTCAATGGCGTATTTATTGAAACATTTTTTAACATAATTGATTCTAGTGCTGGCAAGGTAAATCAATTAACAGATACTGGTATAACAATACCAATAAATAATCTAAAAACTGGCAGTAGTGAGTCGTTTATTAGATGGGAAACGTTGGGTCGAGAAGGAAGAAATTTTGTAACAACTGGACCAACTGCCAAAGATATTAGTGATTTTACAAAGCGACCAGCAATGGAACCTCTGCGTGTGTATGTTGGATTGGAGTCTGCTGAAACTGTACAAGAACGTGCGCAGCTTGCACTTGATGAACTAAAGCGTGTAAATGCATTTGATAGATCTGTACTGATAATAACTACACCGACAGGTACTGGTTGGATGGACCCAAGTGCTGTAGATTCTATAGAATATATCTATGGAGGCGATACTGCAAATGTGGGAATTCAATATTCTTATTTATCCAGTCAGTCAACGTTGCTTTTTTTACCTACAAGAGCAAATGAGACGTCAGAAGCAATGTTTCATGTAATTTACAATTACTGGAAAACGTTGCCACGAGATTCTCGTCCCAAGTTATACTTATTTGGACTTAGTTTGGGTTCTTTTGGTTCAGAACACTCAGCAAAGCTTTATGAAATTATAGATGACCCTATAAATGGAGCTCTCTGGGCAGGTCCTCCATTTGTAAATAAATTACACAGAGATATAACAGAGAATCGTAATATAGATTCACCAGCTTGGTTACCTACTTTTGGTGATGGAAGTTTAGTTAGATTTACTTCCAAAGATAATAATCTTGATAATCATAAATCTGAATGGGGAAAAATGCGTTTAATTTATATCCAACATGCAACTGACGCAATCTCATTTTTTTCACCAGATCTTTTTTACAAAAAGCCGGAGTGGCTCATAGGACAGCGTGGTCCAGATGTTTCACCTTTTTTACATTGGCAACCTGTAGTAACTTTCTTTCAAGTATTGTTTGATTTAACTGCGTCGGTAGAGGATACTCCGATAGGTCATGGACATCATTTTTCACCAAATGCTTATATTGACAGTTGGGTATCGCTTACCGATCCGCCAAATTGGGATGAGCAGATGACATCTAGACTTAAAGAGTTATTTGCAAAATAAATAATTATGAAATATTTTGTTTATATTGTACTATGTAGTGATAATACATTGTATACAGGGATTACAACTGATGTGGACAGGAGAATAAATGAACACAATGGAAATGATAAAGGTGCAAAATATACTAAGATGCGACAACCTGTAAGATTAATTTACTCTGCAAAATTTGACAATAGATCTACTGCTAGCAAAGAAGAATTTAGAATTAAACGCCTCACCAAAAAACAAAAAGAATTATTGATTAAAAAAAATATTAAAAAGTATGATAGAAGTTTTTAGAGCAAAACTAATTGAAGATGAAAAGGAACGTGAAGCGGCAATGGACGTCATTGAAGAACGAGAGTCATATTATGTAGAACTTTTTGCACAAGAATCATGTCCTCCACGTATCAAAGTGACATACGAAGGTATGAATCCGCTTACTGTGCGTATTTTATTTTCTCCTGTTAATGGTAAAGCCATTGTAATAAATGAGAGTGGTTATGGCACAGCCGATGCTGTGACAAAACATGCATTTAAAAAACTCCGACGAAAAGCAAAAAATCACTTTACTAAAACAAAAAATCGTCATCGTGATTGAAGGCAACTGAGATGAGTGACGATGGGGTAGATGCTGTTGCTGACAAAGTGAAGGATGTGACAGGTGGTAATGATGATGAGGAAGATGCTACTGTACATACTTGTGGAGGCGGCTCATGTTCTAGTGAATAATTACTACAATATGAATTTAAAAAGGGCATGAGAATTTAACCTAAGTCTTTTTTAAATTCATATTAGTGACATAATGATATTTTTGTGGTTAAATGATATAAGATGAGTACAAATTACTATACAATTTTGGAAATTGAAAAGTCTGCATCCCAAAAAGAAATCAAGACGGCTTTTCGTACACTTGCACACAAACATCATCCAGATAAAGGTGGTGATGAAAAGAAATTTAAAGAAATTAATACGGCATATCAAACTCTTTCTGATAAAGATAAACGCGCACAATACGATAGATTTGGACAGTCTTCTACTAATTTTGGGAGCGCTAATGGATTTGGCAATTCTGGTTTTGGGCAAGGTGGATTTAATATGAATTACGCTGATTTTGTCAAAAATAGTAACGGAGCACAATTCAAGACGCCCACCTTTGGCAAAATTCCTGGATGGGCGTGGATTTTTCTATTACCAATTATTATAGTAGTTGCAATTGCGGGATTATTTTTTGTGTTTTTGTGGGTCTCTTTTTCTACATTACGAACAGTTAAACGATAAATGATAGATAAATAATTTTAATAACAAATATATGATGAAGATTATATGGTTTATTCTTATAGGAACAGTATTTCTTTTTAGTACAAATCATTTTATGAAAGTATATGGGTTAGATTGTTGTTTTTTGCCTTTCTATTAAAAATATATGTATGATTATTTACTTTTTTTGATAGGATTTTTTATATTGATGAATGGCATTGCTTTTTTGATAATGTGGCTTGATAAAGGCAGAGCAGGAAAAACCAGTACACAAAGAATTTCAGAGGGTATGATGTTTTTTATGGCGACAATCTTTGGGAGTATTGGGGTGTATGCTGGTATGTACTTATTTCGACATAAAACTAGAAAATGGTATTTTGTTGTAGGTATTCCATTTATCTTTATACAAAATATTTCTTTTTTGCTGGTTGTTTATTACTTATTGAATAATACATCTATTTTATTTGCAAATTAATTATTCCGCTATAGCTCATAAGTAAATGTTACCGAAAGTAAGGCTGCATAGTTCATAATAGGGTTACCAAGAGGAAATGTATTTTTAATACAATTTTCCTCTTTTT
>JALWAF010000015.1 GCA_027016355.1 Candidatus Moraniibacteriota bacterium
GCTTACTATCAAGAGCTAGCGCAAGAATGTGAACAAAAAGCTAGTAAAAATTGTTGTATAACATCTGTAAAAAGAATGGAAGAAGCTGGAGCTCACAAAATTTCTTTAAATGGAGTTTGTGATTATGGCTATAAAAAAGAAACCTTAAAATGTCTTGATTCATTTACCTGGTGTAGGCCGTTATCTATCAATGAAACTAGCAAAGATGCTTTTTATCAAAGCCTGAGAGATAAATGCGAAACAAATAATTTTAAAGAATGTTGTTTAGATTCTGTAAAAGCTATGGAAGTAGTAGGTGCAACTAAATTATTGCCTAAAGGAGAAGATAATTGTAGGGATGGGTTAGAGAGAATGACCTTGAGATGTCCAGGTTCTTATACTTGGTGTCAAACTTTAAATAATCCAGAGGGAGAAGATTTTGTACCGGTCCCGATGACTGAGCCAAGAATTAAACCAAATCATCCAGAAATTTCTGGTCCAGGATTTGAACCAAAGCCAGATTTTATACCTACAAAGGATAACTCAATTCACTTACCAGATAATGTGATGACAGAAAAAGAATGTACCGAAGTTGGAGGAGAAGTTTGGAATACCTTGGGAAAAACAACTTACGATGGAAAGTTAATTGGGAAAATTGAAGGATTGAATTGCCCTTGTGCTTGCTTGATAAAAAATAAATAAAAATAACGACCTCTTGTTAAAGCAGATCGTTATCGTCTTCAAAAACAGACAAAAAATTATTTTGTACATTTCACAAATTTATAGTTCCACATAATTGAAGTGTCAAGGCAATAGTCTTTTGTCTCATTGCCTTCTTTCACTGTAATTACGGACTCATCAAATATATTTTTTTTGGTCTTCAAAACTCGTATTACACCAGGATGATCAATTCGTAACTCTTTTAGTACACCAGCTTCAGTATACCAAAAATTTCCCTTACATACTATTACAAAAATAGATAGAAGTCCTATCACGAAAGCTATTATAACTATCGTTATTGACAACTCAATCAGCGTATAACCATCTTTTTTTTGCAACATTTGTTTCTCCTTTTTTTAAAGTGCTACTTCATAAAAAGAACTAATTAATTTAGTGCCACATTACCATAACAAAAAACAACAATCATATCAAACTAACTAACCTGAGAAGATACACTAATATACTTACACTCCCCTTTTGTATACAGTTCCTGCTGAAATTGTGCCTAATACAACAGCTAGCACTACTGCCATAGACCCTGGTCCTGTTTTCGGTGAACTTGTAGCTATTATATTCTTTTCTGAAATTGCTTTTGTTTTTTGTGAGTTATTTTTTACATTGTTTTGTTTTATTTCAGTTTGTTCAGTTAAATTATCTGATTTTATCTCTGATTCGTTTAACTCATTTTCTGCATGCTCGTTTATGCCATTGTCAATATCAAAAATATCTCCTTCTTCAAAAGCTGTTTGTACATCTGGAGTTTCTTCAATTCCTCGTCTGTTTGAAGTAAATATCATATATAACATTGAAATAACAATCACAAACACAATTACTACAAGTGCTACAACTGCTCTATTTTTATTCATAATAATATAATTTAAATTACCAATTACTTATTGATACATCAATATAGCACAGCATAAAAAAAACGTCAACCATGCAATTGAGGAGACATTTGATTGTAGTTTAAGTCTATTTATTTTACCTTACTATATTCTGCTCTTCATTTGCCACTTGTGGTCTACCAAATATTCGGATTATTATTTTTTGCTTTATTGTTTCATATTCTTTCATATTAAAGATTGCTGTAACAAAAAGATATACCAATGCACCACTAACACCGGCACCAATAAGTTGAGCCAATACACCCCACACAAACTTCAATGGCAATATATCTCCCAACATATCACGGATAAAAAACGTGATGATGAATGAAACAAAGGTTGCTGTTGCAATTTGTAATATTGTTCTGAGTGTATTTTTATATTCTCCATCTTCCACACGTTTGTGCAAAAGTGCAAAAAGTAAAATCGCATTAAAAACAGCCGCTACCGAAAAAGCAATTGCTATTGCATAAATACCAAGCCTCCTTATAAGAATAATAATCAAAAAAGCATTAACAATCTGTGCGCCAAATGCTGTGTACAAAGGTGTTTTAGTGTTTTGCATTGCATAAAATCCACGGGCTAATAGTGGCACAATGCTCTGAGCAAAAAGACTAGCACATAATATTCCCAAAATCTGATATGTAAGAACTGTGTCATTTATATCAAAATGTCCCGCACCATAAACCACTCGTATAATCTGCTCTCTAAGCACAAAAAATATCATACTGAGTGGTACAGAATAGTATAAAATACGACGCAAAGTTTGTGATAAGATTCCAACAAAAGATTCCATATCATTTATCGCAAATTTATTTGCTAAAACTGGAAATGCTGCGACAGCAAAAGGAACACCAACAAGTCCCAAAACAACACTTTGAACATTATTAGCAAAAGAAAACACAGTTAAACTACCTGCAGCAAGCAGTGATGCAAAAAAAGTAATTAGAAGTAAAGAAATTTGATTAGAAGCACTTGAAAACATCCTAGGAATCATGAGTTTCAGCACATTGCGCACATCTTTATTTTTGTGTGGCCAAGTTTTAGGTAATGAAAATTGTGCTTTTGCAATATTCACTGCAATTACATGAATTAAAAAATGCATAAATGCTCCCAACACAACACCATAAGCAAGTCCTATAAGTCCTATTTGTGGCACAATAATCGTAGCTCCAATAATAATGCCTAAATTATAAAAAAGAGGTGCTGTGGAGTATAACACAAAACGTCTGAATGATACTAAAACACCACCTAAAACAGCACTTGCTGAAAGAAAAATTGGACTCAAAAACATAATACGAGCCAAATCAACGGTTTGTTGCATTTTGTCTGCTGGAAAACCTGGAACAATAATATGCATAAGCACAGGAGCAAAGATTATTCCTACAATAGAAAGTATTACCAAAGCTCCAACAATCACAAAAAACACCCCACTTGCAGCACGCCACGCACGATTAGCGTTTTCTTTTGTGATGAGTTTACTAAATACTGGTATAAAAGCGGCACCTAACGCACCCACTACAAGCAATTCAAATATAAAATCAGGCAATCTAAAAGCGGCATAATACATATCAAGTGCATCTCCTGCACCATAATGTGATGCTAAAATGCGATCTCTCACAAGCCCAAGTATACGACTAAGAATTCCAAAAAAAGCAACAATGAGAGCACCTGCTGCGATTGATTTTTGACTTGATCGTGTGAAAAAATGTTGTAATTGTTTAATCATTTTTATAAAACATATTAAAACTCATACTAAACTATTACTATACCGTATTTTACATACATTATCAATAACTTTTTTGATAATTACTTATGCTATTCGACATCAAACATGAATATTATTTCCTACTCCTTTATACGAAATACAACACCATGATATCTATCTATTGTGAGATTATTGTGCATTTGTAAATTTGTATCATTATTAGAACTCCATACTTGCGAGAAATTATTACTCAATACAATATTACTTTTGATAGATGAATTTTCACTGCCAGATTGTTTTTGAAATAAAACTGCATATGAACCAAACTTGCCATCTTTATCATAATCAAAATCAGTACGAAATGGTAATCGATACTTATACGTAATTGTTACGCTTTCTTGAGGAGAAACATATACCCAATTTGCAAAAACTGTCTTATTATACTCAGTATAAATGCGCGTTCCTGTTTCTTCATCAATATGCATATTTTTTTCTTCTTTTTCCACGTCAGGATCACGCTCATATTTTAAAGCATCATAATCTAAACGTTGCTTATTTATTTCACGAGTTTGTCCCTCTACAGACAAAAGCTCCGAACCCTGTGGTACATATATACGCATATAATCTGAATTAACTGCATCCCACCATGGAAATCCCGTTTTACCACCATTGTGTACACGTTTAATCTGTACTGTATCAACAATATATCCATCATCATCAATATTAGCAGTATGTGTGATTGTCTCATTTATGACACCATCTGTTTTGAAACCATTAATATTCGTATTTACTACACTTAGATAATCTTTATCTGTCTGGAGCACGGTGCCACCCCAATCATTACTCTCAATAATTTCTTGAGCATTCTCGTCTGTCATATACATCATAATATGTCTTTCTTTTAATCCACTAGACACTGCCGAGAGTAATTTCGCTAAATGCTCTGGTGAATCTTTATCTAATAGTTTATCTACCATAATTGGCATCAAATCTGAAAGAATTTTCTTTGGTTGTTTTTTGTTTTTTTCATTATCTATCTCCCCATCTATTGATTTTTTAATTTCAACTTCTTTTTTATCTTTATTTTTGGAATCCTTGGTTATTTCTTTATAATTATCTTCATCTTCAACTTTATCTTGCATTATTTCCATGAAATTTTCACTCGTAAGCACTGTATTATATTGAGGTAATGTGATTGGACCTGTAATTACAAGAAACTTTTTCATCATAGCTGGAGTAATTGCGATTACTCCATCGACTGTAGGTCCGCCAGTACGTTCATAAAAATCCATAGCTTTTTTTGCAGATAATGGAAAATCTACAAACCAATTACTATCATGCAAACTCCAATCGGCTGAAATTTTTTGAATAGGAAGTGGTGGAACAACTCTATCAATAAGTTGTCCATCTGGATTGAATATATCATCAACAAGCATCTTTTCAATATTTCCATTATTAATTTTAACAATTCCATAACTTCCAATAAATCCACCTGTTGCACGCATTTCGTGATTATTTTGAAATAAAAATAAATATGTTCTTGGACCATTTGCACCAAGTAATTCTTCTACTACACTACGTGACTCGACTCCATGTTTAAGTGAATTTTCTACTAATGGCAATACTTCTTTCATTTCTACAAAAGTATCTTGATATTCTTTTGGAACATCGTCTAAGTGCACTTTATCAATATGTCCTCTTGCTTTGGTAATGTCTTCATAAGCGATATCCATTTGATCTGCCACTAATTCATACAATGCCAAAAATGATACATGTTTACCATCTTGCGTCAATAAAGAGCTATCTTTATTAATAACTACTGGAATAATT
>JALWAF010000016.1:0-483 GCA_027016355.1 Candidatus Moraniibacteriota bacterium
ACCTGACTGTGCGATTTTTTCTACTTTTGCATCTTCATTCAACTCTGTTTCATCATCATTTTTTATTGCTTCCATTATATTTGGATCAAATTCATCTCCTACCTTAACATCAATCCTAGTTACATTATGTTCTTCAAACACCTTATCCATCTGTTGTTGTATAAACATTATTCCAGTTACCCATGGATTATCTGCTTCACCATCTGGAATATGCTCCGTTGCTGCATGAAAATTGTCTAATACTGGCAACATATCATTTATAACTCCTTCTGCAGCATATTTTGTAAATTCTTTCTGATTTTCAGCTTGTCGCTTTTTATAATTATCAAAATCTGCCAAACATCTATGTAATCTGTCCACTGCTTCAATTGATTCAATTTGATTTAGTGCTTTTTGAACTGCATTTTTAATCCAAGGTTTTACATCTTTCATATTTAATATCTCATCTGCATTTGCCCAAAGATACTCTACATGCTCTTCACT
>JALWAF010000016.1:493-3484 GCA_027016355.1 Candidatus Moraniibacteriota bacterium
CTCTTCACTCAAATTTATTTCTTCACCATGATACATTGCTAAATAAATAATAGCTATTCCCTGATATTGTGCTTTTTTGTTATGTATAAATTCTACTTTACAAAGTTCAGTATCAGTTTCAAAATTTATACCAACTTCCTCCTGAATTTCTCTAGCAAAGGCCTTATCTAAATCAAGCTCATCTTCATTAATATGACCTCCAGGCAAATCCCATGGACCATATTTCTTCATCCATTCCTTATGTGCTGGGTGACCATCCTTAATTTTTGCCGCTTTTAAAATAAGAAATTCTTTATTTTCCCTATTATAAAATAATGCTTTTTGAGATACTCTCAACAACTTTCTTTTTTTTATTTTACTCATTATATTTTAATTTAATAACTTATATTACCTAATATCATGATTATTACACTGATTCCCCCTAAAGTTTTCTTTACTTGATCTATTAGTGACTTATTTTTTTCATATTCCATATTTTTCGGACCAATCAAAGCTACTATTCCTTTTTCTCCATCTTGCTCATATTGACTTACTATCATTGAATAATTTTGAGTTTTACTGATTGGGTTTTCTTCTCCTATAAAAATTTTTGTTTCTCCATCTGATAACTCAGCCATCAAATCATCACATTTTTCATCTATATAGTCCAAACTCTCAGCCAATGCACAAATTTCATCCATATTGTCAGCATCCACATCTGATAAAAGTGACCGCAATCCACATTTAGAAAAATCATTATTGTGTGGTACTCCACTTATAGCCACATAGCCACTCAGAGTTGAAAGTAATTTTGCAGTAGTTCGTGTAAGTCTAGAATTTTGAGCACGCAACTGTAACAATTCCTTTTGCATCATTTGCTGTTCCTTCTTTGATAATTCTCGCTCTGGCATTATATCTTCTACGAAATATCTATATCCCAAATCTGTAGGTACTCTACCTGCACTAGTATGTGGTTGATACAGCAATCCTTCATTTTCTAATTTTGCCATATCACTTCTAAGTGTAGCTGCTGATACATCAAAATTATACTTATCTACCAAAACGGATGAACCCACTGGCAAACCTGTTTTAGTGTATTCTTCAATAACTGCTACAAAAATTTTTATCTGTCTCTCATTCATATTTATATTATATACATAATTAGCACTCGTGTCAAGAGAGTGCTAATTACACAAAAAGAAAATCAGGTATAACCATTATAGTTATACCTGATTCATTAATTTATAATTGACGTGACACTGCCATTAATTGACCGTCACTAAAAGTTAGAATAACATTATATGAATATCCACATTCAGCAAATGGCAACTCAATCTGTGAATTGCGCATCATAATAATTATGCCTTTAGCATAATCGATGATAACATCTACCGTTGTTTGTAATATATCAATAAGTTCTTTTGGAATGTTTGTAATGATTACTTTGTTTCCATTATATCTTCCTTTTGTCTTAAATCCGCTCTCTTTAGCATTTCTACGAACGGTATCTAGATTAACACTCAGCTGCTTTAATTGTTTTGACATTTTACAAGTCTCCCATTTTTTATATACAATATTTATGAATTCTGATGTTTTCTAACAACCATCTGTATATCATTAACAACTTTTTTTCTCTCCTTATCACTCTCTGGCAAATTTACAACACTTGCCATCTTAGCGACAAGACCTTTTGTTTCAATCTCCTCTTTCAACGAATCAACATTGACTCGTATTAGATATTTATTATTATCCTCACGAAAAAACAATGTGATATATTTCACAGCTGGCTTTGGAAACCCAAACTCTATTTCAATAAATCTTAAAGCCTCTGTTTTTGTTAACACGTTATCACCTGCAATGTACATAATAAGACGTCCCCCTGTTAAGTTTTTCACAATTACTTACCTCCCCATGAGATAAGTTTTTCTTTGTACTTATGAAATATAAATACCAGAGAAAAACTCATCTCATTTATCATTTTTTTGTGGTACAGGATCAAAACCACCTTCATTCCACGGATGACATCTTCCGACACGCCTCGCACCCATCCACAAACCACGCAATACACCGTAACGTTCTACGGCAGTATATGTGTATTGTGAACATGTAGGATGAAAACGACATTGTCGCTTTTGAGTGATGTATGACAATAATCCATGATCCAATGAAATCGTCTTTTGATACACTTTTATAAATTGTAAAACAACTTTTTTTATTAATATATTCATAATGAACTATTGTAATACAAAATTATACTTTCGTCCAATCAAAATATACATTTTTGTCAAAAGACCATTTTACTGGTAAACTAAAATTAACACAAATATAAATTAAAATAGACAAATGAAAATAGTTAAGCATGAAAAAGTCACATGGATTGATGTTGAAAATCCATCAAAGGCTGATATTGACTATATCCGCGAAAATTTTGATGTTCACCCCCTTGCAGTTGAAGAGTTTACAACACCAACATATCGTGCCCGTGCTACCAAATACAGCAATTGTCTTTTTCTCACAATTCACATACCTTTATTTGATTCTGAAAAAAGAACAACCTACGCAAGTGAAGTTGACATACTTTTGACAAAATCTCACCTAATTACAGGACACACCAAGAGCATCTATCAATTAGATAAATTTTTTGATGCTTTACAAAAAAGCGAAGGAAAGCGTCGTACATACATGATTCATTCTACAGCACACCTATTATATGAAATATTCAAACTTCTTACCGAATCATGTTTTCCACGACTTGATCATGTCACAAAACACATTGACGATATTCAAGAAGGAATATTCAGTGGTAATGAACGACAAATGGTACGTGAAATAAGTGTTGTCAAACGTGATATCTTAAATTTCCGCAGAACCCTTATGCCACAACGTTCCATTATTGAATCAATAATTTCTCAATCAAATGGCACTGTTCCAAAAGATATAAAGATGTATTACCATGATCTTATTGGCACAAATATTCGATTGTGGAATGATTTGGAAAGTGCCAAAGAAACC
>JALWAF010000016.1:3494-5093 GCA_027016355.1 Candidatus Moraniibacteriota bacterium
CTCCCTACTCTCCGAAAAGATCAATCAACGTATGCGTATCATCACAGTTTTTTCAGTTCTGTGGATTCCAGTAACAATATACCTGAGTATATTTAATTTAAATATTATACACATGCCACTAAAAGACAATCCCTTTGCATTTTTAATTCATCTTTTTGCACTACTTGCAATATCAGCTATAACTTTTATAGTCTTCAAGGTTGCAAAATGGATATAAAGATAGTATGTTAGTAATTAGTAATCAGTAAGTTAGTCTGTTAATGTTAAAACTATACAATACACTTACAAAACAAAAAGAAGAATTTGAACCTATTAACCCTGGTAAAGTTGGGATGTATTCTTGTGGACCTACAGTTTACAGTAAAGTTCATATAGGTAACCTACGTGCATATACTACTGCAGATATTTTACGTAGATATTTAGAGTATCGTGGCTTTGAAGTACGTCACATCAAAAATATTACAGATGTAGGTCATCTTACAGAAGACGATGTGGCACAAGGTGATAGCGGTGATGACAAAATGGAAAAAGCTGCAAAAAAAGAAAAGAAAACTCCTGAAGAAATTGCTAGATTTTATGAAAATTATGCCAAAGAAATTGAAAAAGAGATAAACATTGAACCAGCACATTATTTTCCACGAGCAACAGAACATATTCCTCAAATGATATCCATTATAGAAACACTTATAAAAAAAGGCATTGCTTATGAGAATAATGGAAATGTATTTTTTGATGTTACAAAATTTAAAGATTATGGAAAACTATCCGGCAATACACTAGAAAAATTAAATATCGGCGCACGACTAAATGAACCTCATCCAGATAAAAAAAATCAATGGGACTTTGCATTGTGGTTAAAAGCTCCTGATAATCATATTATGAAATGGGATTCACCTTGGTCTGTTGGTTATCCTGGATGGCACATAGAGTGTTCTGCTATGAGTATGGAATATCTTGGTGAAACATTTGATATTCATACTGGTGGTGAAGATAATATCTTCCCACACCATGAAGCAGAAATTGCTCAATCAGAAAGTGCTAATGGTAAAAAGTTTGTAAATTATTGGGTACACAATAGACATTTACTTTTTGATGGTGAAAAGATGAGTAAATCAAAAGGAACTTTTTTAACACTTGAAGATATAAAGAAAAAGGGCTTCGATGCACAAGATCTACGAATTGCTTTTTTATCATCTCAATATAACTCACAGATGAATTTCACATGGAAAGTTCTAGAACAAGCACATAAAAACAAAAAAACTATTCAGGATTTTATAACCAGATTGAACAAAGCAAACATAGTTGACACACCTAAAAGCAAAAAAATTGATGTAGCAAAATATAGGGACGAGTTTGAAAAAGCAATGGATGACAATTTGAATACTCCTTTAGCACTAAGTGTTTTATTTGCTATTATCACAGAGACAAATTCCCTTATAAATGATTCTTTGCTTTACAATATAGATGAAATAAAAACATTTTTTACAAAAGCATGTAATGCACTTGGTATAGACACAAAAATTGAAATAGAAGAAATTCCAATGGAAATAATACAACTTGCCAATGATCGAAAAAATGCAAGAGAAAATAAAAACTATA
>JALWAF010000017.1 GCA_027016355.1 Candidatus Moraniibacteriota bacterium
AAAATTAACTAGCTATGGTAACACTATTTATGAGATATGCACTAGAGCTTCGGTAACATTCTTTATGAGGTATAACGTATTCTTGACTAAAAAGAGTTTTTGTGATATTGTATAATATCAGTTTTTTTAACAATAACATAATATATAAAACTCAATATCGGAGGTTGTATGTCTATAAAAAGCGTAGATGATGGCTTTGCGCCCTATGAAGTTTTGTATGATATTGCCACAAGGCAACCGGAATTATTACAATCTCATGTTGGTGAGTTAGTGCAAATTAAATGGACGAGGAAAGAACGTATCTTATTTTACGTGAATGTAATGAAAGCCTACACTAAGCGAGCTAATGCATTTATTCACGGCAGAAAAGTGGTGCTGGGAGATAAAAATGAATATTTAAATGAGTTACCCACAATAATTCTTGGCGGTGAATTATTGACTCGTTGTCGGGATAAATATCTGCCACGAAAATATATTGGTGATGCATTTCGTAAAATGCCCAAAGAAATGATGGCGGATGTATCGGCAATTATTTTAAAACAACAGCTCAAGGAAATTCGAAGTTTTCCTAAAAACAAAAGATATTCTGTAAATATTGAAAACGTTTATGGATATAAAAATGCTTGGGAGAATACTCTATCCGCCATTTCTCAATATGCAACAGAACGTGTAATTCTCGAATTGATAGAAGATTCGATGTTTTCACCAAGGGCATTGAATGACATCAATGATGTCTGTTGTGAAACTGGAGCTGGTATTTACCTGGATGACTTATGTTCACTGTGTCATGCATTACCAGATAGTCAAGAGTACATTGTTATGTTGATTGAAAAATTGCATAAACATATTCGTGCAGTAAAGATTGATTATTCGGTAATGCAAAATATCTTGATAGATATTAATGCAGCAAATGAGGTCGGTAACAATTTACGATCATTTCGATGGCTGTGGATTGCACATTGTAATTATCCAGTGCCGGCAGTAATATTTGAGTCAATGCCAAAAAAGGATATCAACTGGCTCAGAGAATTGGAATTGTTTGCACGTGGATATAAATGTTGTTACTATCAATTAGGGTAGTGACAATTTAAGAAAAATGTGGTATTTTGAAAATAGAAATTTATCACAAAACATACGGAGGAAAGTCATGAATATGAAAAAGATATGGCGGATAGTCAAATCATTGATAGAGGATGCTCGGCGCACATGGCGTGCAGCAAGAGCATTTGATAAAATAATGTTGAAGCAAGCGGAATATGGCAGAAATGCCACCAAAAGAATTTTTGGATAACTCAAATCTTGCTTCAAGCTCAGGAAAAATGAATAATAGTTTGTGACATCGTTCACAGACAAAAAATATTATTTGATTTCTCCTGGGTTTTTTCTTTTTTTCAAAAATTACATTTAGTGTTATAATGTTTGTATGAAACAAAAACAAAATTTTTCACAATTATTTAATCCACGTTCAATTGCGGTTGTCGGAGCTAGTGGCACAAAAGGAAAAGTGGGAAATATGATTGCACGCAATATTACATCTCATAATTATGGGGGTGATGTGTTTTTTGTAAATCCTGGACGGAGCAAGGTTTTGGGTAAAAAGTGTTATGACTCTCTCAGTGATATTGGACAAAAAGTAGATTGTGCAATTATCGTTGTGCCTGGAAGATTTGTAGAAAATATAATAAGAGAAGGTTCTAGTACATGCAAAAATTTTGTAGTTATTTCGGCTGGATTTGGTGAGACTGGAGCTGCCGGACATAATCGAGAAATGTCACTTAAAACATTAGCTGAAAAACTGGATGTGAAAATACTTGGTCCAAATTGTTTAGGATTTTTGGTGCCATCTATCGGATTAAATGCGTCATTTGCCGAAGGGTTGCCAGAAATAGGACGTACAGCTGTTATATCACAATCAGGTGCGCTTGCGGTTGCTATTATGGATAAAGCACGCAAAGAAAAGTTAGGTTTTTCATCCGTAATTTCTATCGGAAATAAAATGCAAATTGGTGCAGCTGAACTTATTGATTATTTTCGCAAAGATAAACATACAAAAGTAATTGCACTTTATTTGGAAGGTATTGACAAGGGTCAATTATTTTTAGATGCGATAGCAAGAGCTGTCAGTGATGGTAAAAAAGTTATTGTACTCAAAGCTGGACGTACACAAGAAGCTCAAAAAGCAATAGCACTTCACACAGGTTCTTTGGCTGGCAGTGATAATATATTCAGTGCGGCTTTGCAAAAAGTTGGTGCACTTCGAGCAAAGAATATGAGTGAATTTTTTGCACTTGTACGATTTGGAGAGCATTATAAAAATAACTTAGTAAATCCAGTACGTGTTGGGATTGTGACAAATGCTGGTGGACCTGGCGTACTCACAACAGACGCTGTAGCAAGCTTGCCTGGGGTAGAAATGAGTAAATTATCTAAAAGCACGCAGACATCATTGGCAAATCTGCTCCCAGAAGCAGCATCAGTACATAATCCCGTAGATCTTTTAGGGGATGCAATGTTGGATAGATATGAAGTTGGGATAAAAAAATTAATAGCTGACAAAAATGTTGATATTATATTTGTACTTCTCACGCCACAAGATCAAACGCCTGTTAATCAAATTGCAAAAATGATTATTGATTTGCAGAAAAAAACCAAAAAACTAATAATGACATCATTTATTGGTGGAGAGAGGGTTGATGCTGCAATTGATTCTATGAATGACAGTGGTGTATTACATTTTGAATCACCAACAGTAGCACTTTCTGCTGTAGCTTCTTTTGTAAATAAAAGGACTACTTATGCAATTACTCAAAAAACTATTGTCAAAAATCGAGCAAATTTAGTACAAAATATTATTGATAAAGCAAAGGACAGGACATCATTGTATTTTCAAGAATGTCAAACTATTGCAAAAGAATATTCAATTGTTGTGAGTAAATTTTGGGATGTGACAAATGGTTTTGATGCTAAGATGAAAATAAGTTATCCGTGTGTTGCAAAAGTAGATAATCCAAATGTACTACATAAAACAGATCGTGGTGGTGTGATTTTGCCAATAAATAATTTGAAAGAACTAGATAATGCTAGAGGTATACTGTTAAATAAATTCCAGGAATCTGGTACGCGGATAATTGTTCAGCTGATGTTACCAATTGAAACAGAATTAATAATAGGATTTAAGCGTGATCCAATTTTTGGTGGTGTAATTGTAGCAGGATTGGGTGGGATTTATACTGAAGTGTTTAAGCGAGTAGATTTTTATATTGCACCACTTACATTAGGGGAAATAAAACATACATTAAAAACTGGTAATATTAGTTTCTTATTTGATGGTACTCGTGGCAAAGAAAGTTATAATCTTGATTCTATTGCGCATATTATATATAACATGGCACTTATGGGTATAGAAAATCCGCAAATAAAAGCTATCGATATTAATCCTTTGTTGGTGTACAATAATGATATGAGTGACGTAGCAGTAGATTTTAAAATTCTTTTAAACACATTATAATAAAAATAAATATTAAATAACATATATGACATTGCAAAACAAAAAAACACATCTTTTAGATAATGACGATGAACAAAATGATGCATCGGACACACCTGATCTTTTTGATAGATATGGTGGTGGAGGTGATGATTTTTCTGCGACTACTCCGAGCACAACTACTCAGAGTGTAACAAGACCGCGTGCAGATGATGATATAGAATCACCTAGTCAAGCACCTGAAAAAAAATGGGAACAAGAATATGAAGAAAAAGACTTCACACAGCCAGCAGAATCTAAGCCTCCTGTACAATCAACTCAAAATACAGCAGAATCTCAGCAAAAAAAGCCTGAAGCAGTAACCATACCACATCCAAAAAGAGATGTGCCTTCAGCATCACCTAAGAAAAAACCTGAAGTGCCGGAAGTTCCAAAAGATTTACCCAAAGAAGAAGTTTCACCAAAACAAGAAACGACACGTGCAACAGCACCTGTTAAACAAAATCACAATTCTGTGGTTCAAGGACGTCAGACACAAAGTCAGATACAAAAAAAGAGCTTGCGACCAAAAGAGACGGCACCTTTGCGAGAAGTTCATATTGATCCAGGTAAAAAAACTATTATGATTGTTGATGATGATATTGATACATTAGAAATGTATGCAGATGTTTTTGAAAGTGCTGATTATAATGTTATGCGTGCAGCAGATGGACTTGAGGCTATGAGTCTTGTTGCTGAGCATACACCACATGTAATATTTACTGGTATTGTAATGCCTCGCATGGATGGATTTTCTATGATGGAAGCACTCCAACAAAATAAGCGTACAGCAGATATTCCTGTTGTAATTAATTCTCATTTGGGTCGGGATACTGATAAAGAGAAAGCTGAAGAATTGGGTGCTCGTGATTTTATTATTCGTGGCTTTACACAGCCTCGTGAAGTAGTAGAGCGTATCGGTGCGTTACTGCTTAAGAGTGAATATGTCTTTCATTTTGACAAAAATGATAAAGATGCTCGTAAACTTGCAAAAGATTTAGGTGCACCAAACTTTTTTCACTGTCCACATGGACAAAAAATGGTGCTTAAATTAAGTGTCATGGATGAAAAAGAACTTACGTTTTCTGCAAGATTCAGTTGCATGGACAATAAAGATGATAAAAAATAACTTGTTATAAATACTATTTTATGTTATGTTAATGTATCATATTTAATAATAAAAAATAATAAAGGGGGAGAAGTTATGTCTAAAAATAGTATTTCTTTTGATCAATTTTGCAAAATCATTGATGATATGGGAGGTCATGCAAGTGAGCGCAAAGGAATGCGTTCAGCATATGATTCCAAAAAAGAAAGTCAGGGATTTGTGACAAGAGACGACGCAATACTTGTTGCAAGGGCTATTGTAGCCCAAAATGTTGATTTTGAATGGTAATATATTTAGAGATAAAACAGAATTGTTTTATCTCTTTTATTTTATGGTACAATACGTAAATATGAAATGGAATATAAAAAATAAACAAAAAGAAGGTATTAAAGACGTAAATCTACATCCGATTATCGAACAATTGCTTTTGCAAAGAAATATTGCTACAAAAGATGC
>JALWAF010000018.1 GCA_027016355.1 Candidatus Moraniibacteriota bacterium
GATATAATGTTATTGGAATTGAACTTGATAAAAAGAAAGTTGAGCTTATCAACAAACAAGTTTCCCCAATAGAAGAAGAATACCTTTATAAAAATTTACCAAAATTTCCCATCAAAGCAACTTCGAATGCAAAAGAAATTAAAAAAGCAGACATTATTTTGATTTGTGTACCTACCCCAGTAGATGAATTTTATACACCAAATCTTATACCTGTGAAAGGCGCTTGCGAAATGATAGCACAAAATTTCAAAAAAGGTTCTCTAGTTGTTCTTGAATCAACAGTAAATCCTGGTGTATCTGAAGAAATTGTACGACCAATATTTGAAAAATATAATTATAAAATTGGTAAAGACATTTTTATTGCACATTGCCCAGAAAGAATTGATCCAGGAAATACCAAATGGAATGTAACTAATTTACCACGTGTAGTTGGTGCATTTACAAAAAAAGGAACACGAAAAGCTGTTGCTTTTTATGAAAGCATTATCGATGCTGAGATAAAACCGATGAAACATATCCGGGAAGCGGAAGCGTGTAAAGTTGTCGAAAATTCTTTTCGAGATGTGAACATTGCTTTTGTTAATGAATTGGCCAAATCTTTTGACAAGATGAATATTGATATTAAAAATGTTATTGAAGGAGCATCAACAAAGTTTTCCTTTATGCCTCATTACCCCGGCCGTGGTATTGGCGGACATTGTATCCCAGTTGATCCCTATTATTTAATTGAACGAGCAAAAAAGGCTGGTTTTGATCACAAATTCCTGCGAACTTCAAGAGCAATAAACAACTCTATGCCAGCTTACACAGTTGAATTATTACAAGATAAATTAAATGATATTAAAATGCCACTTAATGGCACAAATGTTGGTATTCTTGGTATTTCATATAAAGCAAATGTTGATGATGATCGTGAGTCACCCTATTACACAATAGTTACAGAATTGCAAAAACATGGTGCAAAAATTCATTCATTTGACCCACACATCAAAGAAAAATCTTCTGTTAAAACACTAACAACTCTTCTGAAAAAATCAGATGCAATTATCTTTGTAACAAATCATAAAGAATTTGATGTCATCAATGGAAAATTACTTAAAAAAAATGGTATTAAAGTAATCATTGATGGAATGAATAGTCTGGATAAAGAAGATATCGAAAAACATAATGTGATTTATAAAGGTATTGGACGATAATATTTTTGAGAAAGTAATCACAAAACACAAATTTAATCTCTTTTTACTTTCTAAACACATACAATTATGTATACATTTTTTATAAAAACACATTGCAATGTATTTTTATAAGATGTACAATTAAGACCATAGACAAACAGAAAAAAATGATGTATATATTTTATTGGATTATATATTGCATTATCCTCAATAAAACATTAAATACGGTCAACTAATATGAAATTAATTATAAACATACCTGCATATAATGAAGCAAAAGTAATTGGTGACACAATCAAACACATGCCAAGGATATTTGATGGAATTGACGAAGTATTAATTCAAGTTATCGATGATGGCTCAACTGATGGCACAGCACAAGTATCCCATGATGCTGGTGCTGATATTGTAGTATCTCACTTCACAAACAGACGACTTGGTGTTGCATTTAATACTGCAGTGGAAAGTGCTCTGCAAAATGGAGCTGATATTATGATTAATATTGATGCTGATGGTCAATTTAATTCTAATGAAATTCCATCACTACTCAAACCAGTATTAACTGGCAAAGCAGATATGACTGTTGGTGATAGATTTAAAAAAGGCAGTGCTGACGGCATCCCAATGGCAAAAAATATTCTTAACAAATTTGCAGCAAAACTTGTAAGTATATTTCTTAATACACAAATCGATGATTTGACGTGTGGCTTTCGCGCACACAATCGTGAAACACTCTTGCGACTCAATAAGGTTAGCGGATTCACATATACACAAGAAACAATTATCGATGCAATAGGCAAAAATCTCAAAATCACGTGGGTACCAGTTACTGTTCGTTATTTTGAAGGTAGGAAGTCACGTATTGTCAAAAGTATATGGAAATTTGTCAACAATAGTGCAAAGATTATTATCAAAGCTGTCCGTGATATCCGACCAATGAAATTTTTTGGCATCCCAGGCATTATCATCGTCAGCGCATCACTTATCACATTTGGAGTTTTTCTTGCACTCTACCTACCAAATTTACAAATCACACCATACAAAAACTATCTATTTACCGCGATTGCACTTTTGCTCATCGGCATGCAATTTATAATTTTTGCACTAATTGCAGACATGATAAAATCAAACAGACAACTTACAGAAGACATGCTATACACACTTAAAAAACAAAAATTTGAATCAAAAAAATAACCATAGCCACATATATATGTTTGCTATGGTTACATATTTTATTTAATCAATGGAGGATATAGATTTTATCGCATCCATACCATTGTTGTATATTCTCAAAATTCCCTCATCCTCTTCAGTTGCGTAGAGAAGCTTATTTCTCGACGTTTTTTCTGTTTCATACATCTCCTGCAGTTTTTTAGCTGAAGAGTATACCTGCTCAATTTTTGCTGTTGTTGCAGTATCCATTAAAATATTATTTTCTCTTAAAAGATATAATACATGCGCAAGCGCACGACACACTTCTGAAATTCTTACAGAATTATCAACGTTATATATACCGTAGTCTAACGCACCGAGTTCACGTTGAATATCTATAACCACATCATTCTCTAAGTGATGTGTACTCAACAATTCAATCTTTTTTAGTTTTTTTGATAATTCTTCCCAGAGATTCTCGGCATAAAACTCAATTTTCGCCTAATATGCTTTGTGCACTTCTCTTCTCAAAGCTCTCAACTTCTGAGCATTAATAATGAGAAATATCCCTAAAACTCCACAGAAACTACCCAGCAACCTTATAATTTGCAGTTGTGATAACATTCTCTCCTCCTCCATTTAAAAAATCTATAAATATGAACTTGTGGTATAATTTAAACTACCCTAGCTTGTTAATGAACAACTGATTACTCTAACATTAAATTTTAAATATGTCAATATCTCAAAAAAATAAACTCAAAATTTTATTCATCTCTAGAGCTTATCCCCCTGTACATGGCGGGATAGAAGATCAAAATTACAATGTAGGTAAATATCTCTCTGCAATCACATCAACCGCAATTATTGCCAATACAAAGGGCAAAAAATACTTACCATTTTTTGTGTTACGTCTTATGTGTCAATTACCTTTTATTTTGCATAAATATGATGTTGTTCTTTTTGGTGATGGTGTTTTAGCACCTATTGGATGTGTATTTAAAATTATATGGCGCAGGCAAAAATTTGTAAGTATCATACACGGTCTTGATATTACATATGCTTATCAAAAATCCATCATGGGTACAATATATCGTTTAATAAATATTCCAGCAATCAAAAAACTGAATAAACTAATCATGGTTGGCAATCATACAATTGATGAAGCAATTAAAATTGGCGTAAAGCGAGATAAATGTGTCTTTATCCCAAATGGTGTAAACATTGAAAAAGTTTGTGAACCACATACACGTACAGAATTAGAAACATTGCTTTCAAAACAAAGTGCTCAACCAATAGAATATTTCCATGATAAAAAAATAATTTTACGCGTTGGTCGCTTTGTCTCCCACAAAGGATTGCATTGGTTTATTGATAAAGTAATGCCACTTCTCCCAGATAATTATATACTAGTTGGCGCTGGTGGCTACAATCCAAATGCAGTTGGCGACAGTGATAATTACAAATTATGTTTGCAATACATCAAAAAACACAATTTACAAAAACGTATTATTCTCTTCCCTAATATTCCCCAAGCACAAATGAACGTTCTTTTTAATACTGCTGATATTTATATTTCACCAAATATCAACATCAAAGGTTCCATGGAAGGATTTGGACTTAATGCTATCGAAGCTGTAATGTGTGGACGTATCGTATTATCTTCAAATCTGCAAGGACTCAAAGATGCTATCAAAGATAATATAAATGGATTTATGCTAGAACCAGAAAACGCACAAGCATGGAAAAATAAAATAGAAGAAGTATTAAATTCACAATTTAATAAAGAAAGATTTATAAAAAATGCAAAACAATATACACAAGACAATTTCACATGGAACAAAATCGCACAAAAATATCTTGACGTTTTAAAAAACAATAAAAAAAGACATTGGTAATAAATTATTACCAATGTCTTACCTACCCATTATTACTATTCATCTAATCCTGGAAAATCATAATGGTCATATTCTGCGAATGTACTTGCTTCTATGCCCAGTCGCGTATCGCAATACTCATCCCATTTCTCTTTGTCTTCTCCAGATAGAGCTTGTGACACAAAAGAAAGGTATCCATCATAATCCTTTTTATCCACAAATTCTTGCAACTTCGCAAGCAATCGTGAACTAAATGGGAACATTACATTTAAATTGTATCGAGGCTCCTCTCCGATGCCATGATCTTCAAGTGACGTGGAATCACTTAGTAATCTAGATATATTATCTTCCACCACACCTACAAACCACGCGTCATTACAATACAGACTAATGTATGGTTGACCACATATTGTATATGTAGTGACAAACAAACACTTATCATACAAACAGACTACCTCAATACACTTTTGCCCCCCCCTGCCCTTGAAATCGCTTCTTTTAGTAAAGGGTTTCATTCTCTTATTCTTTTTCACGATGTTCCCTCCTTTTCATTTTTCATCTTTGAATGTTAAATAACGACGTTTTAATATACCACACATCACAATATCTGTCAAGCACAACAAATCCACAAAAGGTAATAGGTCAATACATTATAGGACGCTTTTTCCTTCAAAACCACACAATCAAAAAAATCCGTAAGAGGCTTGTAATAATCTTCAAGTATAAATGCAGGAAAGTTACAAATAGCATCAGCATTACAATATCCAACTTTTTCAAGTTTTTCT
>JALWAF010000019.1 GCA_027016355.1 Candidatus Moraniibacteriota bacterium
ACAAATGAAGAGATATCTAGAGTTGAATATTTAATTAATACACGTCCACGTAAACGTTTTGGAGGATTGACCCCTGCTGAGGTGTTTTATCAAGAGACTGGTGTTGCATTATTTCCTTGAATGTACACAACTATCATGCACGAGTTATGGGATGTGATTTTGATTTGACTTTTATTGCAAATTCTACTGCTCAAGCGGATGGATATTTTACACAAGCAAGCAAGATGGCACAAAAATATGAGAAAAGATTTTCTCGTTTTGATGTTGATAGCGAATTGTCTATTTTAAATGATAAAAAATCACTTAGAGTTTCTGATGAGTTTTTAAATGTATATTGGGTTGCTTATCGTATCTATAAACAAACACAAGGAAAATTTAATCCGCTTATGCAAGTTGCAAATGTGGGATATGATAAATCATTTGAAAAAATTGATAATGATAATTCATCGCAATTAGAAAATTTAGATTATGATACAAATTTAGATAATGTATCAATTGTGAAAAATCAAATAATATTGCAAGAAACACAGAAATTAGATTTTGGTGGTTTTTTGAAGGGATATGTTACTCAAAAAATTGCACATAGTATAAAAAGTGATGGAGGAATAATTATAAATATAGGTGGTGATATGTATGTGCGTGGTAGTGATAAAGATAAAAATAAATTTGTAGTAGAAGTAGCACATCCTGCAGATGAATCAAAAAATATTTCTTTTCCTATTATAAATAAATCATTATGTACTAGTGGAGTTTATAGACGAAAATGGACAATTGACAAAAGCAAAAAACATCACATATTAGATATCAATACAAAAGACAGTGCTCAAACTGATGTAGTTTCTGCTAGCGTGTTGCACAACAAAGGTGCTATTGCCGATGCATTTGCTACGGTGGCAGTTACTTTAGGGATGGATCGTGCTGAGAATTTTTTGACAAAACAAAATGGTGTTGATTTCGTGCTTATTGATGTAAATGGTGATATAATTACATCATAAATATATTATAAATATGAAAATTTTACGCATTATCCAAAATATACTTCTAGGCATCTCACTAGCGCTACTAGCTCTATTGCCACTTTGGAGTGCTTTTGGTGATAGTAATAATTCTTTGCAGGGAGCTCTTTACACAATTTCCTTTACTTCTGTTACATTGGTTATGCTTGTGCGACCACTTGCTGATATTTTTATAAATCAAAAATGGTTGCGCAAGCTTGTATTTTTACGTAAAGGATTTGGAGTTTTGTCAGCATCTATTATCGTAGGATTTATGATAGGTAAAATTATTTCTCCAGATTCAAATTATATTGCATCAATATTCACACGAGAATATTGGTCACTGGAAAATTACTCATTATTTGCACATTTAGGAGATATCACAGGGTTTATACTTTTAGTTACTTCAAACAATCTATCAATGATGCTTTTGAAGAAAAACTGGAAGCGCATACAAAAATTAGCATATATATATTTTTATACAGGGGGGATTTATGAAGCCTTTGCACTGGATAGTTCTTTTGCGTTTGTTAGTATGGTTATTGTGTTAGTCGTATCAGCAAGTGCATTTATCGTGAAAATGTTACGAAATGATAGAGCTGGGATTTAACTTTTTATTATAAAAATTGTTTAGCAAACTAAAGTTAGTGGAAACTGTAATTATTCAAATCTATCCCTTGTCATGTTTGTATTTGAGTAAACTCGAGCATAAACTCCGGCAGACATCTTTCTCTTACTACAAAGATATTCTTTAAATCTGTTCAAAAGATTCCAGACAATGCTATTTTTAGAATGACATGAGCTATTCGTTATAGATAAACTTAATATAGATATGGGAGACTTATTAGACATTAATATTTTTTGTGATACACTTGATATATAAAAATGGAGAGATGCCAGAGCGGTTTAATGGGCCGGTTTCGAAAACCGTTGTTTCATGTTTAAATGGAACCCAGGGTTCGAATCCCTGTCTCTCTACTTGTAGTCTGAAAGTTGATTTGCATAATGTATTAAAAAATAATTAAAAATATGTCTGATGAAGTGATTTTAACAGTAAAAGATGTGTCTGTTTCTTTTGGTGAGAAAAAAGTTATTGACTCCGTGAATTTTGAATTGCAAAAAAATGAAAATTTGGCGATTTTGGGTCCAAATGGTGCGGGAAAAACAACCTTATTTAAAGCGTTGCTTGGACTTGTGCCATATGATGGAGAAATTACTTGGGGCAAAGATGTTAAATTATCATATTTACCGTCTCAGGGTTTTTTGCAAGATGCAAAAAATTTACCACTTACGGTGATGGATTTTTTTGCATTGAAAAATATCTCTATTGATAAGGTAAAAGATATGTTACACAATGTTGGTTTGCATGACGATGTATTGTACAAAAATTTTACAACATTATCCACTGGTCAATTTCAAAGAATGTTAATTGCTTGGACACTTGTTGATGATGCAAATGTGATTTTATTTGATGAGCCAATATCAGGCATTGATATTGAAGGACAAAAGGTTATTTATGATTTATTGCATAAATTTTGGCAAGAAAAAAAATTGACAATTTTGATGATTAGTCATGATTTGAACATCGTGTGGGAACATGCAAATCGTGTGTTGTGTTTAGGTTCTGGACACACATGCTTTGGTGCGCCGCATGCCGTTTTGACTCCAGAAGCATTAGAAGATATTTATGGGACAGGTATTAAATTTTATGAGCATAAACACAAATAATTATGAGTATTTTTGATATACATTTTTTATTCGTTATCATCATGAGCGCTTTTATTGGTGGCGCAGCTGGTTATTTAGGTTCATTGATGTTGACCAAAAAAATGGCTCTTGTTGGGGGAGCATTTGGTCATCTTGCATTACCAGGTATTGCATTGGCTTTATTGTATGGTTTTGATGTATCATTGGGTGCTATTATATTTCTTATTATAGGTATGTTACTTATGTATTTTTTGAAGAAAAAGAGTAATTTGTCTATGGAGGTGTTGAGTGCTGTTGTGTTTACAAGTTCTTTATCAATTGCATGGATCTTTTTACCAGAAAAAAATGCACCAGCATTAATTGGTGATGTGTCACATATTAGTTGGAATGCCATTATTATTTCTATTATTTTATCTATTGTTGTTATTATTATAACTAAATACATTGTAAAACCAATCATGTTAATTTCTTTTTCTGAAGATATTAGTAAAACTCTTGGAATAAACATTAATAAATATAATTTTTTGTTTTTGGCTTCAATCGTTTTAGTAACAGCACTTGGAGTGCGTATTATCGGTGGACTCATGACAGTTGCGCTTATTGCCATCCCGGCTGCCACGAGTCGTAATATGAATCAACATCTTTCAAGTTATACAATATTAGCATTATTGTTTGGGGCAGTGTCGGCAGGTGTTGGCGTTTATATGAGTTCTTTGACTACATTACCACCTGGTTCATTGATTGTGATTGTTAGTACAATATTTTTTGTGGGAAGTTTATTTTTTAAAAATAAGTAATTTATTATTTATTTTTGTTGTGGTATAATAAATATAGTAAAGTTTCAAAAATAAAAATTATGATAGAAGATGAAGCGATATTAGAACCAGAAAAATTATTGAAAGCTTGTAATATTACAGATGAACATAATGTAGCTGATTTTGGTTGTGGTCCTGGCATTTTTGCTATTCCAATTGCTCGTATGACAGAGGGTACAGTATATTGTTTTGACGTGCTTGAATCTGCTTTGGAAGCAGTTAAGAGTCGTGCTCAAATTATTGGACTTAGCAACATCGTGACACGTCGTGCTAATTTAGAAAAAGAACAAGGTTCAGGATTAGAAAACAAATCTGTTGAACATGTTGTAATGCGGAAAATTCTTCTACAAAATGAAAATAGAGAAGCACTTTTTGTAGAGGCTAGTCGCATCTTGTCAGATAGCGGTAATTTGTTAATAGTTGGATGGACTGATGCTGCCGTAAAAGGTTTTGGCACAGATAATAGACTTGATGAGGAGAGCGTGAAGCAATTAGCTCAAGATGCTGGTTTTGGTAATCATGAGGCATTAGATGCGGGTCCGTATCATTATGCATTTATTTTTACAAAATAATTTATAAATATTATAGTATGAAAAAAATTGGTGTTATTGTGATTCTTTGTGTGGTTATGGTTTTTGCAGGAGCGGGTTGTAAGAGTCCAAAAAGTAGTTATAAAGTTAAATTAGATGTATGGGGTACATTTGATAATACAAACGTTTACAGTGATTCTTTTGCGGAATATGAAAATATTAATAAAAACATAGATCCAATTGCATATCATAAAAATACACTTGAATCATACAAAGAAGACTTGCTGAGTGCACTCGCAGCTGGAAATGGTCCAGATATTTTTATGATTCATAATTCTTGGATTCCAGATTTTCAAGATAAGATTGAACCTGTGCCAGAATATATGATGACGGAACAGGAATTTAGAGATACATTTGTTGATGTTGTTGCAGATGATTTTGTGATTGATGGTAAAATTTATGGAGTTCCGCTTTCAGTAGATTCTTTAGCTCTTTATTACAATAAAGATATTTTTAATGCAGCAGGTTTGACAAGACCGCCAAAAACTTGGAAAGAATTTAATGAAGATGTGAAAATATTAACAAAAATTGATGAATTTGGAAACATTAAACAGGCAGGAGCTGCAATTGGTACAGCCGACGTTAATCGTTCAATGGATATCCTCACGGTTATGATGTTGCAAGAAGGTACAGAAATGTCAAATAGAGCAAATAAAAGAATCACATTTGGCGAAGCAGTAAGTTCAGGATCATATATTCCTAGCGAGAGAGCATTAAAACAATACACAGATTTTGCATCAGCAGCAAGTCCAGTGTATACATGGAATAAACAACAAAATTATTCTATAGATGAATTTTTTCAAGGAAATGTTGCAATGATGATTAATTATTCATGGCATTACGATACAATCAAAGCAAAGAATGCAA
>JALWAF010000020.1:0-455 GCA_027016355.1 Candidatus Moraniibacteriota bacterium
TGCTCTCACATGAAACAAATTCTTATGATATATTCCATCTGTGAGAAATTTAATTTTATCATGCCCCTCATGATTAGAGAAATATTTTATTATCTCACAATTCCATTTCAAGAAATTCATTACTATTTCTCTATCTTGCAAAGAAATATCCTCATCCTCTTCTGACAACAAATCAAATAGTTCTAATGCAATTTGATGAGCATTATTGAAATTTTGCAGTCTTTCAAGATTAAAATTATATTTATTATGCATACACTTCAACTTTGCCCGTAATGCATTATTGTGTTTTGCACGATTTTGTACAATATTCAATAAATCTAACAATATTCCCTGTGCATCCCGATTGAGCATTGACGTAATTTCCTTCTTTACATATCGTATATAACATGCATTTTTTATACAATATATGGACATCAAAACAATAATAATAATTATACTGCTAACAATAACTTGAT
>JALWAF010000020.1:465-3406 GCA_027016355.1 Candidatus Moraniibacteriota bacterium
TAAAATATCTCCATGTTATGATTAAAATAAAGTCGCACCTTTTTGTATATCGCATTAATCACACGCTTGTGTGAGTGACTCAATTGCATGTTGGCATCTTTTACTAGCCAACATATAATCTTCATTGGCATTGCCACTGTTCGACATGAAATATACCATTTCTGGTATAGGTATTTCCCGCATAGACTTGATTTTGATAAAAAAATCTTTAATAGTTTCATCGTAAGATTGATTCGAATACGACGATATCACTTCTAAAAAGAAAACACTCGCCATATAATAATCAACTGGTGACTTCGTTTGCAAATGCATATATTCATTTCGTGCACCACCTAGCTGCAGAATAAACTTTTTAGCCTCCTCGATTTCCATTTCCAACGCTGTTGGAAAAGTTTTCAGCTGCTCGTAGAGTCGCCACATCATCGCATTTGCAATCTCATCAAGAGCTTTATTATATTGACGTTCAATCAATATTTTTAAATCTCTATGAGTTGTTCTTTCAAACAACAACAAAATTACCAAAAAAATATTTGCCAATATCGACACTCCCAACCAAAAAATTAATGTTCCCATAATGACTCCTCCCCCAATTTATTATTTTTCTATAATACCTAACTGATCCTTAATGAATGGATCTCTCACGGCATGAAAGACATTCATCGTATAAATCAAATCATTACCAGATTTGCCACACAAAATATGACCTCTACCAGTTCTATCGGCATCATGCTGATTGAAGTGACCATTAATAAATATGCAATCAATGTCACACTCCTTACACAAATTTGCAAGAGGTCTTAATCGTGCATGAGCATCTGCACTTGTAGTGATGCCACATTTTGCAGGCGAAAATACATCACGAGTCACATCTACATCTTTTGTAGGATGTTTAAGACATAACCTCGTCCGCATTAAATCAGGATTTATTTCATCACAAAACACAACCGCCCACCCCAAGGGCATATCTGGAAGTGTAACAAGATGAAGTTTAATAGATTTCTTACTACAATCAATTGCCGTAGTTACTCTCACAAAAAGCGGAAAAACCTCTTCAATTTTTGAACATTGCAAAACAGACATACTTCAGTCCTCCCTGTTTTTTTTATTGAAATTGTTGTATTATTGTAAACGAACTACAATATACAAAAATAACACTCCCAACAATTTTTGTCAATGCAAATTATGTCTGAATTTTTATCACAACAACTTATCTTTATTTCAATAACTTTTACACTTTTGCTAGTACCTGGTTACGCTTTTTTGCGTGCAATTTTTCATCGTAATCAATTCACACCTTTTGAACGTTTTGTGCTAAGTATTCCCATTAGTTTTGCAATTATTACACTATCTGTAATTGCACTAGATGCATTTGGAATATTACTTACAAAACAAACTCTACTGATTGCTATTTCTGCGATTACTTTACAATTTTTTGTTTTTGCACTATTTATTAAGCATAAATGTAGTGGACGGGCATGCCCGTCCACTACATTTAACTTTTCCAAAAAACAAACAGCACTTGTGACTATATTAATCATGTTCACAATACTCATAAAAGGAATATTTCTTATAAACACAATATTCCCCACTGCTACAGATCTCGGTCATCATATGTTTTGGGTAGAAAAAATCACAGCCCAACAAAAATTACCCAATTACAAAAAGGTTGAAATAGAAATAAATGAAAACAACACTGCAGATTTTACTCAACCACAAGACATAGCTGATTTTATAGTAGGTGAACATATTATTTTTGCTGTTATCAAAACTCTTACAGGTCAATCTGTAGTTGGCACATTTCCATCACTTGTGCTCTTTGTAATTAATATCTTTAGCGTTCTGACGGTTTTTATTTTTTCTCGTAGGTTATTTGCACGATATAAATATGGCACACATGTAGCAATATTGACACTTTTATTTATCGGACCTCTTTGGGCAATTAGCGGAGCTCAGGCTAAATTTGTCAGTGGTGGTGTAATTGGTAATATTTTGGGCAATCTACTTATACCTGCAACACTCTATTTTTTGTACCGTGCACTAAACACAAAGAATTCACTTTTGCTAATTCCCGTGATTGTGCTAGGAACTACACTTGCCTACACACATCATTTAAGCACTCTTATTTTTGGCTATACTTTTATTTTTACCTTTATTGGATTTGTGCTTTTGCAACAAGATGGCTGGCAAGGTTATAAAAATATTTTTTTACTTTTCAAAAATTATTACATCATACCATTGATTTTGTTATCCCTTGGAGCATTACTTATACTAGCACCGCCATCTTATCTAGATAAAGATGCTATCACCTCATCCATAGGCGCACCATCCAAATCCACACGCACAGGAGTACCATTTGAACAACTTATGTACATGCTTGGCAGCGCTAGATTTGTTTTTGGAGTAATTGGACTATTTATGCTATCAGGATTTGCCATTATGAAACGTTTTGGCAGATTTAATAATCTAAGCAAAAAAAATCACCCTACTAATTTATATGGAACTGTTTTTTTACTTGGTTGGGGCTGGGCGTTACTGCTCATGAGCTTAACGCCACAAATATTGAAAGTTAATATTATTTCTACTCGCATAGCGACTTATAGTGTTTTTCCACTGGCAATTCTTGCTGGACTCTCTATCATTTGGATTGTTCACATAATAATCAATCACGAAAAACACTCATTAATTATGCCACAATTTCTTATTACAATATTTTTGTTTTGCGTCATTGTTTTTGTATTTGTCAGTGGTATCCGCGACAACGCAACCAGCATGAATGACGCACCAAAAACAAATAAAGCTCTTCAAACTTTCCACACAGGAGACTACACCAGCAAAGTATTTAAAAAACAAATTGCAACCAACACCTTTTGGATTATAAAAGACCACAATTACATAACATCAGATACATGGCTCAAAGTATTTTATGCTTATGATTATTCTT
>JALWAF010000020.1:3416-4956 GCA_027016355.1 Candidatus Moraniibacteriota bacterium
TATGATGATTCTTTTCCACTTTCTCGCAGTTATTTCAAAAGATATGAAACTCACCCAAACAGAGAAACTTGCACCAGAGAAATGATTTCTGCTCCAAAAAGTGAATTTGCAAAAAAATGTTTTGAAAGTTTAAATGTACACGCTGTAATAGTGAACACTCAAGAAGACGCAGGACAATTCCTAAACGATGACAGTTTCAACAGAATATACCAGAATGACGAACTGAGTGTGTTTATTCGTCAATAATATTGTAGTGACGTCCCTTGTGGGTGTTATAATAGTAACTAAATAATCCAAAACATGAAATCACAATACATCATAATTTTAACAGTCATAATAGCACTTGTTGCAAGTATGTTATTTTTGGCACAAATTGAACAAAATCAACGAGACAAAAATCAAAACTTTTGGAGTATCTATTTTATTGCACCGCTGACACAAACAGATAACCGTTTTGTAATTGATAATAAAACACAAAATGATGCAACTTTTCATTATGAAATCATAAAAGATAATGATGTAAAGAAATCTGAAAACATAGAAATAAAAAAAGACAAGCGCAAACTCGTCGATACAAAAGACTATAACAATCAATCAATTAAAATCATAGTAACAAATGGAAAGGATAAAAAGGAAATTGAGAAAAAATAAAAGGCATTAAGATTATTTATAATCTTAATGCCCCAACATTCATCCATCTCGGTCTCGGTTTTTGCGTCGAAAAAATTCTTTTCGCCACAAGCGTGGTAGTATACGCCACACCTTTTTTATTACAGAGATAAAACTCCGCAACAATATTCCAAAACTTCTCCAAGGAATTTTTTTAAAAGTTTTCTTGGCCAGTAACCACACAACTCCAACAGCCAAAAAACACAATATCAAAGCCACTGGGAGAAACATGTCAATGAGCCAAATATTTATCATTTCTTTCCTCCCTATTGACAATTAAATTTATCACTATGATAAAAAATACACAGATAACATATACAAAAATTATCCAATCCATAATGATGATATTTGTATTTGTATGTACATATAGATTTATACTAGAAAAATAGTGATAAAAATATCTTGCCACCCCTCCACATATCAGTGACAAAACAATAAGTATGGTATTCAATTTCATCCTTCATCCCTCCCTAATATCATATCTGACAATATAAATCGTGCATTTTGCATTTCTTTTGATTTAGTAAGAACAAAATGTTATATTTATTATAATAAATATAATTCACAACTATATAACATTTTATATTTTATGTCAAGTAAAAAAACCTTAAAAAATATTCTTTTTGTAACTCGCCCCCTTTCACCTCCTTGGGATGAAGCGAGTAAAAACTTTGCTTATGATTTGGCATGCAATGTCAGTGGTCACAATATTACAATTTTAGTCGATAAATACATTCCTAATGCACCACAACATATCATACAAAAGAAAATTTATTCAGATAATCATTTTTCACTCACCCAGAAAGTCCGCTCTTTTTTATTTCAAATGCAATACAAAAAAAAATTTACCACTATTCACTATATGTTTACC
>JALWAF010000021.1:0-1366 GCA_027016355.1 Candidatus Moraniibacteriota bacterium
GCTTCGGTAACATTCTTTATGAGGTATAACGTTATCTTGACAAAAAATGATTTTTCATTTACACTAACAAATTCACAATTGTGTGAATATATAATATTTAACAATATCAAAATAAGGGGACCAAAAAATGTTGACGATTCCAAAAACTACTACTATCGCAGTAATCATAGCAAGTATTGAAAGTGCGCGCACATCAGGGAAAAATTATATTGATGTAGCTAAGGCACTTCTCGCAAAACACACCTCACTAACAATAGATAATATCCATATGTTGTTAGACACATTTCAGTGGGATAAATACTTAATAAATATTATTATTGCGACACAATCCATAAAACCGCAAGAAGTTATAAAATTACTTGGAACTTGTAAAACTCCATCATATATAACATATGAGTGCGCTGGAGAACAGTTCTGTGATGATGAAGAATTTATTATCACACTTATCGCAACTATGTATAAGCGAAATATACGTTATGCACAAAAATTGACTGTGCGATTTGCGCACGTCATTTCAGATGATGGCGCCATCGCATTGCTTAACGAAACAGATAATGATTTCTACTTGCAACAGGCATTACTTAATGTACTTATGAAAGTAGCATAAGTTTTCTTATCCGACACTGATTTGAAAATCGTGTCGGTTTTTTATTGTCTCAATTATTTTATCGTGATACACTATAATTATAAAAATAACAATAAAATTATGACAGACACAACTCAAGAAGTTCATGAAGAAATTCAAGAAACAACTGAATCAACATTTATGAATACTCTTTCAGAAATTGTAAGTTCTTTTTTGCAAATTGCTCAACAAAATATTATTGAACGTATTCAAAATACAGTTAACGAAACTCTTGAACAAGCTAAAGAAACAGTAAATCAAATTATTCAAAATACAGTTATGTTACTTGCTGTTATTTTACTAGGATTAATTGGATTTGTATTTGCAATTACTGGTCTATCACTATGGCTTGGAGAAATAAGTGGACTGGGTATGTGGTTTGGCTTCTTGATTGTTGGAACAATTGTATTTGTGATTGCACTTATTATAGGTTTATTACAAAAAAATAAAACCCCTTAAAATTATCTTTTAATTAATTATTAATAAAAAATAACTATGGCAACAAAAAAAGAACCTATCACACAAATTGCTACAAACGTTACAAAAAAAGCTGATGAAATGTTAGCAAAAGGCACTGATGTATATGCGGAGGTAAAAGAAAGTGCTATTGCTAAATATGCCGATGCAAAAGAAGCTACAAAAGCAAAAGCTATTGAAACACGTGAAAATGCAAAGGCTTATGTGCAAAAAAATCCTGAGAAATCAATTGGAATCGCAGCTGGCATTGGCGCACTAATTGGT
>JALWAF010000021.1:1376-2476 GCA_027016355.1 Candidatus Moraniibacteriota bacterium
ATATATAAGAGGTTTTTTGTTTGATTTTTGTCTTTTATTTCAAAGTTAATAAAATATAAATCAAATACATTTAAACAATCATTTCTATTTTATAAATTTATCTATACACAATAATAACAAATTCACCACGAATTTTATCTGTATTTTTTTCGAAATAATTAATTACCTCATTGACTGAACCGCGTACAATTTCTTCATGTATTTTTGTAAGTTCTCTACCTAAAATAATTCTTGCTTCTGGCATTAACTCTTGCAATAAATTTAAATTTTTCAAAACACGATGTACGCTATCATAATAAATTACAGGTATATCACTTTTTGAAACACTAGCAAAAAATGTTTGTCTACCTTTTTTATGTGGTGTATAAGCCAAAAAAGTAAACTTCTGCATATCAATACCCGCTACTGATACAATTGCATTTATAGCCGACGCTCCTGGAATCGGCTCAATTTTAATATTATTTTTAATTGCAAGCGCTACAAGTTTATTGCCTGGATCGCTTATACCAGGTGTACCAGCATCCGTTACAATCGCTATGTTTCTACCTTCACTTATTTTATTAATGATTTCTTCTGCTTTATTGTCTTTTGTATGTTGATGATATGTTATCGTTTTTGTTTCAATATCATAATAATCAAGTAATTTACGTGTCACACGCGTATCTTCACACGCAATCAAATCAACTTTATGTAAAATATCAACACCTCTAAAAGTCATGTCACCTAGATTACCAATTGATGTTGCAACTACATATAATTTTCCTCTATTTTCATCCATATACATTATTTATAATGATTTCTCTATGATTGTACAACAAAATTATGATTTGACAAATAATTTATATCATATAACAATATAATTGTACATAATAATTATTAATAAAAAATATTATGCTAAAGGAATTTAGAGACTTTGCATTCAAAGGTAATGTAATGGATATGGCAGTCGGTATCATTATTGGTGCTGCATTTGGCAAAATTGTGTCTTCATTTGTTGCAGACATTATTATGCCACCAATTGGTTTGTTGTTAGGTGGTGTTGACTTTTCAGACCTTGTTATCACATTAAAAGACGCTACTGCTAATGCAGCAGCTGTAAA
>JALWAF010000021.1:2486-4918 GCA_027016355.1 Candidatus Moraniibacteriota bacterium
GTAGAACTCCTAGAAGAAATTCGAGATGCTTTGAAAAAATAATTTTACTTTTTTCAATAAAAAACCGAGATTCAAGTCTCGGTTTTTTGATTACTGATTTTTCATTTAATTTTTATTTTCGCGTAGAGACGCGATTAACCTGCCTGCCGATAGGCAGGTCGCGTCTCTACAATAAAATATAACAGCAGATCATTTTCCTAAATTTTTAAGAGCATACTTTACACATTCTCCTACATCTATTATATCTTTTGGCAATCCTTCAAGTGCATTCCGCGCTTCAACTGCAGTATAACCCATTGAGCGAAGTGCATCAATTGCATCACTTTGAGCTAACGCATCACTCACAGACGCATCTACAGGTGCTACAACCTTACCTGAGAGCTCATTGACAACCTTTTTTGCAATCTTTGGACCGATACCTGATACTTTTGTAAGGATTGAAGTGTCTTCATTGGCAATTGCAAGTATTATAGTCTGTACATCTGCAACAGCCAAGATTTTTAGTCCTGCTTTTGGACCAATCCCCGACACACTTATAAGAAGCTCAAAAATTTCTTGCTCCGCATCATCAAAAAAACCATAAAGCGTGATTTCTTGCTCTCGTACATGGGTATAGATATTTATATTTACATCATCACTTTCATTGCACTGTTCCAAGCCAAGTTCTGTCAACAATACATTATACCCAACGCCCCGCACATTCACAATTATTTTGTCTTGTAACTTTTTTATAACTTTTCCACTTAAAAAACCTATCATAAATCTTAATATATTAGTGATTAAATCATGTCTGCCATTTATGAACTATTAGACAAGGCAAACGGACTTGTCAATTAATAGTATAACATCTAGATTTTAATATTGCTAAAAGTTGCATTGTGTGTTATAAAAGAAAGACGATTATCATTATAGATTTCTCAGTTCTGTGATGTTAATCATTATTTAATGCTCAAATTTTATAAGTACAGACGCATTGAAACCCGCCTACCGGCAGGCAGGTGCGTCTCTACAACTAATTGCTAATATAATAGACAATATGCCAATTAAAGATGCAGGTAAAAAGTACATGAAGGTTACTGCAAAAAATACAGAAAAGAATCGTAAAATCCGTGGAGCTTATCGGTCAGCTATCAAAAACTTAGAAAAAGCTGTAGCAGATAAAGATGCTAAAAAAATTGACGAATATCTAAAGCTCTCACAAAAAACTCTGGACAAAGCTGTCCAAAAGGGTGTTATAAAGAAAAACACAGCAGCTCGCAAAAAATCAAGACTTAACAAAATGGTTGTAAAATCAAAAAAATAAGTCCTACAAAAAAAGAAAAAGCATTGTCGTTTTTTAACGACAATGCTTTTTTGATTATTTATAAAACACAATTTTTAGGCAAATTGCCATTGTAAACTTTTACCTGCCATAAAAAGTGTTGAACTGGCTTCATGATTAATTTGAACACTCGGTGGAATTTGTATTGATTTTTGTACCAACATAAT
Source organism: Candidatus Moraniibacteriota bacterium (assembly GCA_027016355.1). Lineage (GTDB taxonomy): Bacteria > Patescibacteriota > Minisyncoccia > Moranbacterales. Next base: position 3,975 of record JALWAF010000021.1, read on the forward strand.
TTGTTCCTTGGGCTCATCTAATCCATAAAACCTTGGGCTTCTCAAACTCATAAATTGTTCAAATCGTTCATCCATAGCTCTAGCGCAAGTAAATGCTTCTGCATAAAGTTGCGTTGCATAAGGCTCAACACAACAACCTCCTTTGCCATGATCACAAAATTTATCCCAAGTAGGATGTGGCGCACTATCAGTGCCTGCAAAAACTTTTTGACAGTTTATTGCAAGATTGATAATAGCTTCCTGATCTCTGGGTGAATTTATCACAGGAAAACAATTTCGTGTTGGTCGCAAATATACATCATTACAATTACACAACATGTACTGAGGTGCTACCGTTCCACCAATATGGTTTGGTGTGGATTCTACAAATTGAGCACCTTCTTTTGTAGACACATGTTCCAAAATAATTCTCAATTGCGGAAAAGTCTTGTGAATTTTTGTCAAAACAGTATTCACAAAAACACGTTCACGATCCCACAGAGCAACTTTTGGATCAGTCACTTCTCCATGAAAGCATATGGGTACACGCTTTTCTTCCATGACAGCTAGTGCTGGATAAACCTTTTCCCAACTAGTTACGCCCTTACTAGAATTTGTAGTAGCACCAGCTGGATAGCCTTTAACCGACAAAATATTATCGGACTGCGCTACAGCACGAATATCTGCTGGTGTTGTGTCATCAGTTAAATAAAGTGACACAAAAGCTCTGAAATTTAAATTAACTGAATTACCAACACGTTGTACCTGAATGCAATAATTACTTGCATCCAAAGGCTTTGTCAATGGTTTTATAGTATTTAACATACCTAGCACATAATAAAACTGCCTCGCACTCCATGGTACCGTAAACTGCAACTGAGATAATTCACGCCAATGTACATGAAAATTACTCGGCTTTATCATCTCAAGAAATGCAAGTCCACTCCTACTATAAATTTTCATTT
>JALWAF010000022.1:0-567 GCA_027016355.1 Candidatus Moraniibacteriota bacterium
TAATAAAAAAGATAATAATCAAGATGGCAATAATCTAGAAAGTGCAAAAGAAAATTTTATTAAAAATGAGAATAGAGAATTGATGGCAGATACTACAATAGACGAACAAATAGAAAATGATGATGTGTTGAAAAAAAATAATGAAACAGACTTGTCTGTAAAATTGGGTGAAATAAAAAATGAGAGCAATAAAATGGATATAGAAGAAAAAAGTATAGAAGAGTGTGATGAAGGATTTATATATAACACTCAGTTAAAAAAATGTTTTGAAAATGGCAAAGTTGGTGAATTAAATGATAATGATAAGGTAGAAATAGATTCTGTTGTTGAAGATTGCAATGACAAGGGTGGAATTTATAATGCACAAGTTGAAAAATGTTTTATTGATTGAATTAATACAATGCATTATAAACAAAAAACTTAACTACTAATTATTAGTTAAGTTTTTACTTTATAGAGTTTTTTGCCACTCCCAAGAATCTTTCATTGCGTCGCTTATAGTTTTTGTTGATTTCCAACTCATTATTTTATTTATTTTTTTTGTATCAGCCCAGCAGGCTTCTACGT
>JALWAF010000022.1:577-4798 GCA_027016355.1 Candidatus Moraniibacteriota bacterium
CTACGTCACCTTGGCGTCGTGGTCCAATTTTATAGTTTAATTTTATGTCGTTTACTTTTTCAAAAGTGTTTATAAGTTCCATAACACTTGTTCCTTTGCCGGTGCCGACATTGAAGATATCAAAAAATGGTGATGTTTGTTTTTGTAAATATTCTAGTGTGGCGATATGAGCTTTAGCCAAATCTACAACGTGGATAAAATCACGTAGGCATGTTCCGTCTGGTGTATTGTAGTCATCACCAAATACAGTTAGTTTTTCACGAATGCCAGCGGCTGTTTGTGTAATATATGGCACAAGATTATTTGGGACGCCGAGAGGAAGTTCACCAATGAGATGTGATTGATGAGAGCCAATAGGATTAAAATACCTCAAAGCAATAGTTTTTATATTTGCATCACTTGTTACTACATCTTGTAAAATATCTTCAGCAATTAACTTTGTATTGCCATAGGGATTTGTAGCTTGTTTTCTTGGTGAGTTTTCAGTGAGGGGGTTTGTATCAGGTTCTCCATAGACTGTCGCAGATGAGGAGAATACAATATTTTGTACATTATATTTTTGCATAGCTGTTAATAATGTAAGTAGGGAATTGAGATTGTTTGTATAATATGGAATTGGCTTTTGAATTGATTCACCTACAGCTTTGAATGCTGTAAAATGAATAACTCCTTCTATATTTTGCTCTTTTTTAAAGACACTATTGATAAAATTAATATTTGTACAATCGCCCTTGTAAACGTTCGGTCGACTCCCTGTGATTTGTTCAATTCTATCAATAATCCATTCTTTAGAATTTGAAAAATTATCAACAATAACAGGTGTGTGACCTGCTTCAAATATCTCTACGGTTGTATGTGAACCTATATAACCAGCCCCACCATTAACTAAGATTTTCATAATTATTTATTATTATTTTTACAATACTTAGTTTATATAGTAACATAATAAATTTTTATGGTATAATGTAGATATAATAAAAACTAATAATAATGATATGTCAGAAAAATCTAGTAAAAAAAGGATTGTAATTTATATTATAATTTTTGTTGCATTTGCACTACTAATAGTGTTTTTATCAAATAGAACATCAAACAAAACAATGTCTGAGGCGAGTATTGCAAGTGTGGGCGGGATGTATGCTAGAGACAGTGTGATGCCAGTTGCTGACGTGGCAGGAGATGAGATGATGAAACAAAATGATGTTACTAACATTGAAACAAAAAATATTCAAAATGAAACTGTGTCTGGTAGTAATGATGTAATTGAGAAAAAAGTTATTAAAACAGGTAATGTAGATATGCGAGTAAATTCAGTTGAAGATGCTATGGATGAAATTAGATTTGTGGCTAATTCTCATGGGGGAGATGAAATATCATCTGATATATTTATATCAAAAAGCAATACATACAAACAAGGCACTATACTTATAAAAGTTCCTGTGGATCAATATACAGTGACATTTACAGATATTAAAAAAATTGCTCCATTAATTATTGATGAATCATCGCAGGCACAAGATGTGACGGCACAATTTATAGATTTAGAATCTCGTATTAAAAACAAAAAAGAACATGAAGAAAGGTTGCGCAGTTTTTTTCAAAAAGCTAATGATGTGGATGAATTGATACAAGTTGAGAAGGAGCTTGCTAGAGTGCGTACTGAAATTGAGAGTATGGAGGGTCAATTAAAGTATCTAAAAGACCAAACACAATATTCAACAATTAATGTAGTATTAAGAGAAGACTCAAATATTGTAGTTTCTGATTCTTGGCGACCAATGCAAGTTGTAAAAGATTCTGTAAATACACTTATTAAAAAGGCGACTAATTTGCTAAATATTGTTATAAGATTTACAATAACTTCGTTGCCATTTGTTATTATTTTTGGAGTTGGCGCGTGGTTTTTATATTTCACAGCAAAACATATTTTTGGGAAGAAAAAAGAATAACCTGTGGTAGATACTTATTAATTAATGTGGTAGCATTTAATCAAATAATTAAGAAATTAACAAAGTTAGAATGGAAAATTCAGAAAAAAAAGTGCAGTTATCAATAGTGGTGCCTGTTTATAACGAAGAAGGGAATGTGGAGGAATTACACAAAAAAATTGTCAAAGCGTGTGATAAATTAAATAAAACATATGAAATTATCTTTGTAGATGATGGTTCTTGTGATAAAACTGTTGAGATTTGTAAATCGTTGTCCAATTTAACATTGATTGAATTACGTAAAAATTTTGGACAAACTGCTGCTTTTGATGCTGGGTTTAAGCAATCCTCTGGTGAGGTAATTGTCACGATGGATGGTGATTTACAAAATGATCCAGCGGACATTGGCAAATTACTTGAAAAAAAAGCAGAAGGTTATGATATTGTATCTGGATGGAGATTTGATAGGAAAGATTCTTTTTCAAAGAAATTTTTTTCACGTACAGCAGATAAACTTCGTAAATTACTTCTTAAGGATTCAATACATGATTCTGGATGTAGTTTGAAAGTTTATGATGGTAATGCACTGCGTAGCATAGATTTATTTGGAGAAATGCATAGGTTTATTCCTGCAATATTAGAGCTTGATGGATATATTGTGGGAGAAGTAAAGGTTTCACATTATCCACGGGTACATGGAGTGACAAAATATAATTGGAAACGTTCTGTAAAAGGATTTGTGGATATGATTTCAATTTGGTTTTGGCGTAAATATGCTTCTAGACCATTGCATTTTTTTGGTGGAAGTGGAATATTTTTTGGATTTTTGGGTACTTTAATTTTGATTTGGATGGCAATTGAAAAATTATTTTTAGATGCTTCGTTGTCTGAGCGTGTTTGGCCACTTATAGGAGTTTTCTTCATAATATTGGGTGTACAATTTTTTGTATTTGGACTTTTGGCTGATATTATGATGAAAAATTATTTCAAAGTACACGATAGGATGAATTATGTCATTAAAAAAATAAGTATAAAATAATTTCAATTATGTGGTTAATCATGTAATTGAACAGATGATTTATTAATACAATTAATATTTTGTTATATAATAACAAGCATGAAAAGAATATTATTTTTCAATTATGAATATCCGCCACTTGGAGGTGGTGCGGCGAATGCTACAAAGTATATTTTGGATGAGTACTCTCGGAGAGATGATGTTTTTGTTGATTTGGTGACCTCCTCTGTTGTAAACAGATATGTCAAACAACAAGTTGGAGAAAATATAATTATACATAGATTGCCAATTGGTAAAAGTGAAGAAAATTTAAATTATCAAACTAGAGAAGAATTACTTAAATATACTTGGCGAGCGTATAAATTTGCACAAAAACTAATTGCACAAAATAATTATGATTTAACGCATAGTTTTTTTACTGTACCGTGCGGTGCAATTTCATGGCGACTATATAAGAAATACAACTTACCATATATTGTATCTTTACGTGGTGCAGATGTGCCAGGATATAGTGAGAGATTTGAAATGTTGTATAAATTTATTACACCTTTAATTCATAGAATATGGCACGATGCTAGATTTGTAGTTACAAATAGTAGGGGCTTAACGGAATTGGCACAACAGAGTGACGAAAAACAAAAATTTTTACAGATTTATAATGGTGTTGACACCTCTTTTTATAAAGTGGGTACAAGAACATTAGAAGATAGAAAAAAAGAATTTAGAATTTTATTAGCTTCCAGACTATCACGTAGAAAAGGTTTTAACTACGCTATTGATGCTTTTGTGGAATTGTTTGATATGTATCCACATATTCGTATGCAAATTGCGGGAGGAGAGGGAAATGCAATGGAGGAATTGAAAGCTCAAGTCAAAAAATATAGATTAGATGGGCGAGTAGTATTTAGTGGGTTGTACACCAAAGAAGAATCACCAAAAATTTATAATAGTGCAGATGTATTTGTAATGCCTTCACTTAATGAGGGGATGAGTAATAATTTATTGGAGGCTTTGGCATCTGGACTTCCAGTGCTTATGACGCCAACTGGTGGAGCGGAAGAATTAGTCAGAGATGGAGAAAATGGATATTTAATAAAAATGCAAGATAAAAATTCAATCGTAGAAAAACTCAAAATTTTAATAGAAAATCCAGAACTTTGTGATGCGTTTGGACACGCAAGTCGCTTAATTGCAGAGACTATGAGTTGGAAAAATGTGGCTAATGAGTATGCCCAGCTTTACAAAAAAGTTGAGAATGAAAATTCGTAAAAATAT
>JALWAF010000023.1 GCA_027016355.1 Candidatus Moraniibacteriota bacterium
GTTTTTAATATAGCACCAGAAAATTTTCTATATAGAAAATTTTTTGTAATTAGTACTAATGAGATAACAAAAAATGAAGAAATTGCTGGTAGTTTCATTGCATTACAAATTTCACCAAAAGATGATAACTTTTTGATTATTTTTGAATGTCTTTACAAAGATGGTCAAAAATTCTCTGGTTTCGTAGAATGCCATGAACCCGATGAAGAAATGAAAAATATGGATGTAATCACAATTCATCCATTTATCAATAATCCTAGAACAACTATAAAATTTGTGCATTCTGCAATTCCAACGCTTCCAATAGCGATTACTTTTTATAATCGTCGAAATGGGGAAAACACTGTGCAGAGTTACATTTCAAAAGAACACTGGACATTGTTAAAAAAACGATTTCGACAATTCATCAATGTTCATTTATAGCAAATATAAAATCCTTACGATATATTTATATATTGTAAGGATTATTTTTTTATTTACTGTTTAGACTCTCCTCTAATTTTTGTACCTCTGATAAAATATCCGGTGCAAATGTTAAAGATGGCGCATTCCTATCAAATACAAATAGATGATCAAGTGATTTAAATCCGCCAGCATCTTCTGTGTAACTCCCCGCGTCACAGCGATAATAAATACTCAGGACATCAAAAAAATCTTTTACTGGCAGTTGTACACTTTGTGCATTTTGTTGTAATTGTTTTGCAGCTTTACCACATGAAATACGTCCACGAATATAATTACCCAAAACATCAGTATTAACAAGTGCACACATAATTTTTGTTTGTTGTTGTGCGATGTTATATTTTGCAGACAACCTTTGCATTATTTTGATGGTGTATTTATGTTGCATATTCTTATCACCCAGAGCAATTGCATCTGGTTTACCAATATCATGCAATGCAAGCATCATGCGAAAAATTCCACAATTAACAACATCTGACAATTGGCCACAACCAAAATATCTCTCAAATTGTTTCATTACCATCAATGTATGTTCATAGATACTATATTTTTCCCATACACCAGCGTCAGCGCAAAATCGTTTACCAACATCAGCACGTAAAAAGTAAAGTAACTCCTTTGGATTAAAATCATCACTATACACTATTTTCTGTAATTGTTTGTTCATCATAATATACCTCGCATAATTATATCGAATATAAAGACTCTCTTGAGATAATTTATTTCAAAAGAGTCATGTTTCTTTGTTTGTGTTGTGTCTAAATTACTCAAATCTCCGCTCTTCAATATCTTCAGATGGATCAAAAAGTAATTCTATCTGATACTTACTCGATGCAACGCGTAATTGCACAACGTTATTAAACTCTTTATTATCAGCTACAACAAAAAGATTTGAATCATCTTTTTTACTATAGACAATAACTTCCTGTCGAGGAATACGTTTTTGCAATGAAAGTCTACGAGCTGCAATAGACGTAAGACACCATTTTCTACTATTCAGTGGCAAAATAATATTACCAGCCTCATAGCTATAAGCAGAACTACCTTGTGGTGTAGCAATAATTAAGCCATCACCTTTTACTTCATATTGTCTACCATCATTGTATAAATTTACATTCAGATGTGCTTGTGGCGTTCTGCGCATTGGTTTAATAGTCACTTCATTAAATGCTATACCATCCACTTCATCACCACTGTCCAATGTCATATAGAGACGAATGCCTTGCATTTTAAGTCTCTCCCACTGATTTGCGCGTATGGCATTGATAAGGTCAACTGGATTGAGAAAATTGCGATTGAGCAAAAAATTCAACGTTCCAAAACCAATACCGATTATTGGTACACTCATTTTGTAATAACTACGCTCAGCACCGAGCAAACCGCCATCACCACTAAGTACTAAAATATAATCAGGATTAGTCAATTCAGTTTTTACACCAAGTCTCAACAATTCTTCCAAAAAATCTTGTGCACCAACTTGCGGACCGATAACAGGCAGTATTTTTATATCTTTCATTTCTTTTTTCATTACAATTCCTCCAAAAAATTAATTACAAAATCTATTAACTATCATTTCAATTATATAGATTAAATATACCAGCAACTTTCTAAAAATGAAAATTGACCACAAAACCATCTAATTTATCAGATAGTTTTCAATGACAAATATAATATTGTTAAATAACTTTATACACTTCATATCTCTGCACAAATTTTTTTGTGCAGAGATAGAAATTGATAAGAGAGATTTCTCTCTTATCAAAAATATCTACTTAATAGATAATCTTAAGTTATGTATCGATATGTACGCTTTACATATTCATCACTTTTGCATTATTACGCTTCATCGCACGTGCATTTCGATATGTCAAACGTTTGATGGCACGATCGACTTTTAACTCTTCCTTTTGCATGTAATAGAGGTCTTTTCCCCGTTTAGAGAAATCCACACGAATAATTTTACCCATTTTTTTGTCCTTATCATGTTTTTGTAGTGGACGGTCATGACCGTCCACTACGGTTTTAATCTACAAAGCCTTGATTGCGAAGTTCTTGACGTTCTACACCAGGAATACCCAATGCTTTGTGTCTTGTGGATTTTTCAATCTCACGCATAAACATAATGACATCAAGCTCTTCTTTGGTATAACGAAACTTCCTAGACAAATCTTGTCTACGCCAATTTCGCCGTTTACCAGTAATCACGCCTACATCCATATCCTCTTTGACTGCCCATGCGATATTGCCCTCACGTGTACAATCACCATAAGATAATTTGATGTCATAGCCCATATTACGCGCCCATGCGCTAAGCTCATTTTCATCATTGTGCATATCACCATTGGCTTGCAAATCCGCAGATGGCGTCTTATAAGCAATACGTGCAAAAATATCTGCCTCATATTTCTGACCAAACCACAGGGCGATTTGACGAACTTCCATTTTGGTAAGTCCTACCAAAATATTATTATCAACCGCACCATCCCCAAATTTATCAAAGTAGCGAAGCAAAACATCCTCTTCCAGATTACCTGTACCAAAAATACGTCCACCGCCTCCATCAACTGCTTTGGCAATGAATCCAGCAAACGGCGTTGCGAAACGTGATTTCAATGATGCATAGGCACTATCCCAACCACTATTTACAGCTTGGGCACTTTTTTCTTCATACCATTTGATACCCACTTGTGCGAACTGTTCCTTACAATTTTGTAAGAACAAATCATACAACGGATTAGCATCAATTTTAAGAAGTTTAAAACCCAAAGCTTTTTGTAAATCCACAACATCACACTCATGCACAGGATTAGAACGAATGTCCCTATACATCGCTACCACATTCTCCGGACCAAAGGCCCGACAAAGAATAGCAACAACCACGGCACTATCCACACCACCAGAAAGTGAAACGTAAACACGTTCACATCCCTGACCAAAATCACAAGCACGTTTTTCCAAATACGAAACTGTCTGTTCAATTGATTTTGTAAACATAACTCTACCTCCATTTAATAAATTATCATTACATAACATATATTTTACTTTCAAAGAACAACTCACCTTTTATGAATACAAATAAATTATTTATATTCATATTTAGATGTGTAGTGACAGAACATTATTCTGTCACTACTTTTTCAATACACACACTCCTCGCTAAAAGAAACATCATAACCAAACAACTTTTTATTGCGAGCAATCGCCACTGGTTGTCCGATGGCTTTAGCCAGATTGTCACTAAGCTTAATGGCATCATTCCCTCCGGCTTGCACCAGCTTCATAACAATAGAAAGAGGTTTAACAAAACCAGTATCATTGCTGAAGTTAGTGCCCCAACCAAAGAGAACTTTGGTTAATTGATTAAATTCTTGATAAAGACGAAGCATTTTTTCTGGTTTCAAACCATCACTGAAAAAAAGTGTCCGCTCCAGAGGATTAACTCCGAATCTTTGCCACATTTCCAAAACCCAATAACCAAACTCCACTGGGTTACCAGAATCCTGCCGAAAACCCATCACTTCCAGAGCCAATTTTTCTGGAATGTTATCCAAAAATTGTTTTGAACCAAAAGTATCCGGTAAAATGATTTTTTGCTCTTTAGGAAAGAGTCCAAACCATTTTTCAAACACTTCATACTGAGACTGTTTAGCCTGCTTCGGTCCCTCCAACCACCGCAGAGCATTGAGCGCCATGGGTAATTCATGAGCATTGGTGCCAGCATATGGAGCTCCTAGTTTTCTGGCAAGATTAATATTGGAAACTGCCACCAAAACATCAGACATCAAATCAAAAGCCATTTCCGTCATACGTCTTTCCCACCAGGCACTCAGTCGTCGGCGAAGACCAAATTGCAAGGCCCTTACTCCAGTTCCTCGCAATAATTCTGCCTTAAACCTCAGTCGCTCTTCGCCAGCTTTAATGACTTCTCTTTCGCTAATTTGCGATTGTTTTAATGTCTGACGAGCGTAAAGTTCGTTTACAATAGGTAGGACAGTCAATTCCCAAAGAGTAGTTTTAACTTGATAGTCTTCCGCCGTTTCAATCTTCAGTTGACCATCTCGCCCTTTCTCCACCAAGATGTCCGACAATTCCAGTTGAGACAAGAATTGCCAAAACTCATTTGGATAATTTTCTTGCTTTCGCAAAAATGCAATTTCTTCCGACTTGAATCGTAAGGTAGCCACAGCATCCAGCTCTTCCCGTAATTGTCCTATATCAATTTCATCCGCCAGTCTCACCGTTGTGGTGCGATTAGTGAAAGCAAATTTGGTTTTAATCTCAGGAAAGAATGTCCAAATAAAATACAACATTCGAATTTTGTAAGTA
>JALWAF010000024.1 GCA_027016355.1 Candidatus Moraniibacteriota bacterium
AAATTGTATTAAAAATACATTTCCTCTTGGTAACCCTATTATGAACTATGCAGCCTTACTTTCGGTAACATTTACTTATGAGCTATAGCGTAGACGTAGCAGTTGTATTTTTTATTTTTTACTGTATTATTAATTATATATGAAATATTTCTTAATGACAATTCTTTTTTTGACAGTGGGTGTTTTAGCTGGTTGTGTGAACGGTGGTTCAGGGAGTCCCACTGGGGGCGTTTTTAAAAGTGTTGACGGTGGACGATTATTTGAACCTCGCAACACTATTGATGAAGACCATACAATTGCACATAGTGATGTTTTATCCATTGCAGTTGACCCATCAGATAATAATAAAGTTTACATTGGCACAAAAAAGGATGATTTTTTTGTTAGTACTGATGGAGCTCAGACATGGTCAAAAGGTTCTGCTCAATTAAAAGGTATTCAAAATATTGTTATCAATCCATTTAATACGCAGACAATTTATATGAGCGGTATGTATGAAGGACGTGGTAGCGTAGTGCGTAGTGTAGACGGTGGCACAGAGTGGGAGCGTGTATATGTTGAACCAATTGATGGAACCAATATAACCTCAATGACTGTATCACCAGTAAATGGAGATATGATTTATATCGGTACAAGTGGTGGTACAATTGCACGCACGCTCAATGCGGGTGAATCATGGGAAAATCTTTATCATGCAGAAAAGAGTGTAAATGAATTACTTATCGATGCGGGAGATATAAATACGCTGTATGCTCTTATTGATGGCTATGATGTTGTAAAGTCACGTGATGATGGTGCGACATTTGAAAGTATTCGTGATATGGAGCGTGATTATGAGACAGAGAAACTTTATGAAGGCACGCTGTATTCCATGACAGTAAGCCCATCTGTTTCAGGTGTGGTAATCGTAGGTACTGATAGTGGAGTGTTCCGTTCAGATAATTATGGACAATCATGGACACCAGTAGATGTAATAGCCAGTACAATCGGCATTCCAATTCATGCAATTGAGATCAATCCTCACAATGCAAATCAATTGGTTTATGCAGCTGCAAAAGCAGTGTATACTAGTGTTGATGATGGTTGGGCTATTACAGACACGACAAGTAATCGTGTAGTAGATGTAATAGCTCATGATCCAGTTGATAGCGATGTAGTATATTTAGGTTTGAGAAAAGCAATATAATTTTAATATAAATAAAAATAATATGTACAATGATATTATAGAATTACATAAAGATAGCATGGATAATGCTATAGCTCATTTGGAAAAAGAATCTAAAAAATTGCGCACAGGGAGGGCTAATCCAGCTCTTGTAGAGGATTTGGAAATAGATAATTATGGTGCTTTGACACCGATTAAACAAATTGCAAACATATCTGTGCCAGAGGCTAGACAATTACTAGTACAGCCATGGGATAAATCAAATTTGGAAGCAGTAGAGCAGGTGATTAAAGATGCGGATTTGGGTGCTAATATTTCAAATGACGGTATTGCGGTGCGTCTTACATTTCCACCAATGACAGAAGAAAATAGGGTTGATTTAGTAAAAATATTGGGGACTAAAACAGAAGAAGCAAGAATAGGTGTGCGTACAGCAAGAGAAGAGGCGTGGAAAGAAATACAAGCAGAAGAAAAAAACGGCAATATATCAGAAGATGAAAAATTTGCAGGCAAAGACGCTTTACAAGAAGTTGTAGACGAGTATAATAAAAAAATCGAAGAAATGAAAAAGAAAAAAGAAGAAGAAATAATGACGATTTAATTAGATGTCATAAAATAAATAGTATAAATAATAAAATTAAGAAATGATAGTAACAATATTGATATTTGGGTTAATTTTGGGAGTTTTAATTTTTGTCCATGAATTGGGGCATTTTTTAACGGCAAAAAGAAATGGCATAACTTCACATGAATTTGGGTTTGGATTTCCGCCACGGATTTTTGGTGTAGTTAAGGATGAAAAGACAGGTAATTGGCGTAAAGTGTGGGGTAATAAAGAATATTATGGAAACAATACATTGTACTCAATAAACTGGATACCACTTGGAGGATTTGTAAGAATAAAAGGTGAAAATCCAGTGAATGAAGATGATTTGAACAAAAAGGAGCTTTCAACAGATGATAAAGCTTATATCAAAATGTCCACAGAGCCAGATAGTTTTGCAGTTCAGCCAAAATGGGTTAGATTCAAAGTGCTTGTTGCTGGTGTCACTATGAACTTTTTGTTTGCATGGGTGTTGATTACTATCGTGCTTATGATAGGAGCGCCAGAGCCAAAGAGTGATGGCTTGGATCAATCAAAAGTTATAGATAATATTGGCGTGCAGATTGTTGAGGTGGAGAGTGGCTCGCCTGCAGATAAAATTGGATTAAAAATCGGAGACAGTGTAAATCAGGTTTGTAGTGGTGGTAAATGTACAGATATCAAAACTGCTGATGGATTACGTAATACTATACTTGAACATCAAGGCGAGGAAGTCTCTGTGCATGTTGTACGTGGTAAAGAGATAAAAATTGTTGAAGGTATACCACGGACAGATGTCAAAGAGGGTCAAGGTGCACTTGGTATTTCAATGATGGAAACTGTTAAAGTCCGTTATCCGTGGTATGAGGCAATTTGGGAGGGACTTATGCGTGTTGTTGGACTTACTGTGATGATATTGTCTGCTTTTTGGACAATGATAGTTAGTCTATTTTCTGGACATGGTGTGAGCGCTGAAGTTGCTGGTCCGGTAGGGATAGCGATGATGACACAACAGATGCGTGATTTGGGGTTTGTGTATTTATTGCAATTTGCTGCAATTTTGAGTGTAAATCTAGGTATTATAAATATATTACCAATCCCAGCTCTAGATGGTGGAAGAATTTTATTCTTATTAATCGAAGCAATAAAAGGCAAACCAGTAAATCAAAAGGTAGAAAATATAATGCACACAGCATTCTTTGTAGCATTGATTGGACTTATGGTTATCATAACTGTAAGAGATGTTTTGAAATTATTCTAAATTTTATTATTTAAACTTGAATCAAATCCATTAAAACGACGTCAGCAACGACGTCGTTAAATTTTTTGTGGTTGAATTAAAGTTTGTTTAAGGGTATTATTGAAGTATTGATTAATAAAGAAAATTATGTCACCAGAATATAGGACTATTGTTAATACGTCTTGGAGCATTGCCAACCTTTTGCGGGGAGGTTGGAAGTCTTATGAATATCAAGATGTTATCTTGCCATTTTTGGTTTTAAAGCGGTTGGATACTGTTTTGGAACCCACTAAAGATGATGTTATTGATATGTTTAATAATGAGCTTGATGGCAAGGTGGATAACTTAACAATCCTTAATAAAATTACAGGATATGAATTTTATAATACATCTTATTATACATTTCATAAATTATTGGATGCCCCGGAAGATATTGTTATCAATTTAGAAAATTACATTGATGGGTTTAGTGATAATGTACAAGACATTTTTATTAAACTTGATTTTGATAACATCCTGGATAGATTGGCGCAAGGAGATTTGCTTTATAGGATAGTGAGTGATTTTGATTATTTGAATTTGCATCCAGATAATGTTTCAAATCATGAGATAGGATTGGCATTTGAGGATTTGATACGGAGATTTGCAGAACAATCAAATGAAACAGCTGGAGAACATTACACTCCAAGAGATGTTGTAGAGTTGATGGCAAGTTTGCTTTTTGTAGGAGAAGAAGAAAAGCTAAAAGAAGATGGAAAAATTGTAAGATTGTATGATCCTGCTTGTGGTACAGGTGGTATGCTTACGGTAGGAAAAGAATACATCAAGCAAAATATCAATGAAAATGTAGATGTATATCTATATGGACAAGAACTAAACCCAAAAACAAACGCTATTGCCAAAGCTGATATGCTTATGAAGGGAGAAGATATAGACTTGATAAAAGGTGGAGAAAAAGAACATAGTAAAGCGAGTACTCTCTCAAATGATCAACACTTTGGAGAAAAGTTTGATTATATAATATCAAATCCACCATACGGAGTGGAATGGAAGAACGATGAGAGGGCAGTAAAAGAGGAATATGAACGAGGAACAGCTGGGCGATTTTACCCAGGACTTCCAGCGATTTCTGATGGGCAGATGCTTTTTCTAGAGCATGCTATTTCAAAATTTCAATCGGTGGAGCAGGGTGGAAGCGATGCAGTGATTATTACCAATGGTTCACCACTTTTCACAGGAGATGCAGGAAGTGGCCCAAGTGAAATTCGTCGCTGGATGATAGAAATGGATTATATTGATGCTATTATTGCTCTCCCCGAAAGTTTGTTTTTTAACACGGGGATACCAACATATATTTGGATTTTTTCCAATCGTAAACCAGCGGAGAGAAAAGGCAAAATTCAACTTATAGATGCCCGAAAGTATAAAACTCAAATGCGAAAAAATTTGGGGAATAAAAGATTTGAAATTAAAAAAGAAGATGGAGAGAAAATTTTGAAATGGTATAAAGAGTATAGTGAAAATAAAGATGTAAAAATAGTAAACAGTGAAGTTTTTGGTTATCGGGCGGTAACTATTCAGCAACCTTTGCGACTTAATTTTCAAGTAAGCGACGAAAGGATTGAAAGAATTTTAGCCCACCCTAAATTTACCGGTCCGGAGATAAAAGAAGATGAGAAAAAAGCAGTCGAAACAAGAAAAAGACGAGCAAGAGCAAAAGCGAGAGATGAGCGAGAAAAATTTGAAGAAGAAGTTTTGCCAGTTCTCAAAAAAATAGATGACAAACTTTA
>JALWAF010000025.1:0-1115 GCA_027016355.1 Candidatus Moraniibacteriota bacterium
AAAAAATAAGAAAGAGTTGTTATAATATAATAATTGATATGAAAAATCTTGTAAAACATGTGCAAGATGTAAATTCACAAAAGAAGATGTGGCAACCCACAGATGTAATTATTGTGGGTGTTTCAGGTGGTCCTGATAGTATGTGTATGGTTGATGTATTGAGAAAAATTGCTAAAAAAATAGAAATTACTATTATAATTGCACATGTAAATTATGGTTTACGTGGCAACGACTCAATTAATGATGAAAAACTTGTGCAAAAATATGCTCAAAAGTATGAAATTGATTGCAAAACGCTTGTTTGTGAAAAAAAATCCAGTGGTAGTGAGAATGAATGGCGAAATATTAGATATGATTTTTTCAAAAAAATTGCTAAAACATATAAAACAAATAAAATTGCTGTAGCACATACAAAAAATGATCAAGCAGAAACATTATTAGGACATCTAATTCGCGGTAGTGGATTACAAGGTTTGTCCGGAATGCATCAAAATTCAAATATGGGCATCATCAGGCCGTTACTCACTGTTGCACGCAGTGATGTATTAGAATATTGCAAAAAGAACAATATTTCATACAACATTGACAAAACAAATAAAGATACCATATTTATGCGTAATAGATTGCGTAATGAATTAATTCCAGAACTTATAAAATCATATAATCCAAAAATTATTGATACACTTGCCAACACTGCAATAATTATTGCAGATGATCAAAATTTTTTGGAAAGTTTACAGGAAAAATTTTGGCATGAAAAGGATAACGGCATTACATTTAGTGCTAATGAATTTTTATCAAAACACCCATCTCAACAACGTTTAGCTTTGCGAACAATTATTGAACAATTACGTGGAAGTCTTGTAGATATTGAAAGTGGTTTTATTGAAGAATTACGAAAAGTGATTTCTAGTACAAAAAACAAACATCAATTTATTTATACAAAAGACTTGAAAATGATGAAGAATAATGATACAGTAGAGTTTATGAAGATGAAAACAAATTCATAATTTTGTAGATTTTTTAACCCTAGATAAAATATAATATATGGAGAAAATTTTTAAAAATGCATCAGTAATTATAATTGTACTTATGGTAACAATTTTATTTGTTAT
>JALWAF010000025.1:1125-4746 GCA_027016355.1 Candidatus Moraniibacteriota bacterium
AAATAATGTTGAAGATATTTCACTTACTCAATTATCTCAAGAAGTAAATAATGATGAAGTAGAAAAAATTATTGTTAAAACTGATGGGAAAATTGAGATTGAAAAAAAGGATGGTAATAAACAAATAACAAATAAGGAGGTAGATGCAAGTCTTACAGATACACTTGTTAATTTTGGAGTTGATAAAAATAAATTAACATCCGTTCCAATTACGGTAGAAACACGATCAGGAGTGTCTTTTTGGGCTACAATATTAATTCCTTCAATATTACCAATTCTTATTATTGGTGGACTTATCTTTTTTATGATGAAGCATGCAATGAGAGGAAATAGTCAAGCAATGTCATTTGGCACATCAAAAGCACGAATGATTGACCCTAAAGATAAAAAGAATCGAACAACATTTGAAGATGTGGCAGGCAATAAAGAAGCAAAAGAAGAATTAGCGGAAATTGTTGATTTTTTAAAAGCTCCAAAAAAATTTAGGGATTTAGGTGCTAAAATTCCAAAGGGAGTATTATTATTAGGTCGTCCAGGAACTGGTAAAACATTACTTGCACGAGCTGTTGCTGGAGAAGCTGCTGTGCCATTTTTTACGATTAGTGGTTCTGAGTTTGTGGAAATGTTTGTAGGCGTCGGAGCTAGCCGTGTGAGAGATTTATTTAAACAGGCAAAGAAAAATGCACCTTCAATTGTGTTTATTGATGAAATTGATGCTGTTGGTCGTCAGAGAGGTACCGGTCTTGGAGGTGGTAATGATGAGCGTGAACAAACATTAAATCAAATACTTGTTGAAATGGATGGATTTGATAATAAAACAAACATAATAGTAATAGCTGCAACGAATCGTCCAGATGTTTTAGATCCTGCCTTATTGCGACCTGGACGCTTTGATAGACGTGTAACTATAGATTTACCAGGCATTGAAGACAGGGAGGCAATATTAAAAATTCATGCTAAGGATAAAAAATTATCTAATGATGTAAATTTAAAGAGAATTGCACAACGCACGCCTGGTTTTTCTGGTGCAGATCTTATGAATTTAATGAATGAAGGTGCTTTATGGGCTGGTAGACAAAATAAAAAAGAAATAAAAATGATTGATATAATTGACTCAATCGAAAAAGTTATGCTTGGACCTGCTCGTAAAAATAAGCGACTTGATAAAAAAGAAACAAAAATAATTGCATATCATGAAGCAGGGCACGCAATTATAGGTGATACCTTGGAAAATGCAGACCCTGTGCAAAAAGTATCAATTATTTCACGCGGAGGTGCTGGCGGTTATACACTTTCTGTACCAGAAAAAGATCAATCATTACACTCCAGGGCATATTTTATTGATGAATTATCAGTATTTTTAGGTGGTTATGTTGCAGAAGAAATGATTTTTGGTGATGTGACCACAGGTCCTTCAAATGATTTAGAAAGAGCTACAAAACTTGCTCGTAGTATTGTTACGCAATATGGCATGAGTGAACTCGGAGTTAGAACATTTGGTAAACATGAAGATTTAATATTTTTAGGACGTGAGGTTGCAGAAGAAAAAGATTATTCAGAAAAAACAGCTGAAGAAATAGATAGAGTAGTAACAAAATTATTAACTATTGCAAAAAAACGTACTACAGATATTTTAACGGATAAAAAAGACATTCTTGAAACAATTGCTCAAACATTACTCAAAAAAGAAACAATTGAAAAAGAAGAATTTGATGCAATAATGGCAGGAAAAGAATATAAAGAAAGTGAGGTTGAGAAAAAATAAAAAAGTTTAACTATTAGTAATAGTAATATATTTATTATTACTAAGTAGGACGGCTAGCTCAGTTGGTTAGAGCGCTTGCTCGACACGCAAGAGGTCACAGGTTCGAATCCCGTGTCGTCCACATATAAAAGTGCAGATATTTTTATTACCACTAAAAATCACTAGTGTAAGATATACGAGCGCACTTAAATCATATTAAGTAAAAATATTATTTATATAACAAATAAAAAAAGTATTATTATTTCGACTGTAGTAAAGCAAAAATAATAAATTAAATTTACATTAAATCAATAGGTGTAACCTGTGTAATAGAAATCATCAGTATTGCCGGGAGTCTTTACTTACTGAGATGTAGGATTATCAGCTTCCCCACTATTGTCCATTTGGTTACTGGCATTATTTACTTGAGAATCATTGTCTGGTGTAGTGGTATTTTGTTGTTCATATTTTTTAGCAATAGAATATGCATCATTAACGTAATCCATTACGGGTCCTATCTTATCATAATATTGTCCCATCTGTTCTATATATTGTCGTTCAAATGCATTAATATTTTCATCAACAGAAGCCTCTACCTCACCTAAGCCTCGCTCAACCACGCCAACGATAAGAGAGACTGCAAAAGATTGAATTAATGAAGAAAATGCACTAGAATCTCCATTTGCTAGAGCTTCTAACGGTAGTGTTATTCGTTGCAATTGGATTTCTTCTACGATTGATTTTGGATTTATTATATCACCCTTTTCATTTTTGGCAGGTAATACACCTGAACTAGTTGCCTCAAGAGTAGCCTTTTCTTTTTCTTGTTGGTATTTTGCAGTCATAAGAGCATCCATGTCTAATGCCATTTTAAAGGGCATTGCAGTATTGATAATTGTATCATAACAATCAAAATTACCATCAGCAAAATAATTTGTTGTATTTGAACAAACACTGCGATAAGCATTATAATCAGACTTTTCACCTTCCCACTCTTTTATAACGCTATCTCCAGCTGCTTTGATAGCTGCTGACAAGCCATCACTACCAGACTCGCCATTTGCAGGCGTATAATCAGCAGAGGTGGCACCACGTAGACTATTTGTGAGAAAATCTTGAGCATAGGTAATTGTTTTGTCATGAGGATCTTGAATAAGAAATTTTTGAAAATTTTTAATATTACGTGGTGAAGAACTTCCACCATAAAGTAAGGTTTCAATTACAGATGTTGCTTGTTTTATAGCCATCATTTTAGCAGATGCTTCGATAGCTTTTACTATTTGATCACGAATTTCCTCTAGCATTTGTTTATAACTAGCCACACCGAAATCGCTAACTACATTAGACCATATAGCATTTGTATAATGAATAGGAGAAATTAAAGATAGTATAATTAATATTGTGGCAATAGTCTTTTTTGTTTTTATCATACAAATTTTATAAATCTAAAAATTCTTTTTCAATTCCATATTCATTAAGTTTATTTTGAACTTTTTCTTCAAACTGTATACCTAAAGTTATAATTCCCTGCATTTGTGCAAGTGCTGCAATCATAGGTGTTATATCAGAAGAAGCATTTTTATAATCGCCATTTTCATAGATATTAGTAGCATAACGCAATAAATAAAGACCTTCCATATGTAATTCTAACATATCTTCAGGAACTTCCACTTCAATTAATTGATTTTCTGCTTTGATGGAATTTTTTGCCATTTCTTCAAAGAAAGTCGTTTGTGTTAGTGATTGAGAAAAATTAGAAAAATTTTGTAATATTTCAGTTTGAAATTCGTCCGGTGATTTATCAAAAAAACCATCAGGAAAATTAGACACAAAAATATAAGAAATCGTTGTGATATACTCAATGGCATCATTTTTTA